>DASRQG010000521.1:0-16091 GCA_035645995.1 Mariniphaga sp.
TGGCTGTCAGCTATTGATTCAGTATATGATGGCTATTCAAGTAGAAAAACTAACAAATCGGATAATTTTCTGTCAACTATTTTCAGGCAGCAACCTGAAATATTCCAATTCAGCCTCATAGGATATCAACAGCAACTTACAGGGGAACAATTCACAAAAAAGAATAAAGAATCGGGCAGCCATCTCAGGCTCGGAGAATTAAGAGCAGACATAAAACAAGCAGAAGTATTGCTAAGAAATTCACATGTAGTTTCATTCGACTTAAGTGCCCTGAAGCATCATGATGCTCCGGCTACTTCTAAAAGGAATCCGAATGGATTATATGGAGAAGAAGCTTGTCAACTTGCTCAATACGCAGGGTTAAGTCAAAAACCTGAAGTATTCGGGTTATTTGAATTGAGGCCATTAAAAAGGGATTTTATAACTCCGGCCATAGCTGCAGAAATAATCTGGTACTTTCTTAAAGGAGTATCTAACCGATCAGTAAATAATAATGAAATAGTCTATAAAGTTGAAATTGAAGGGATGGATGCACCAATAGTATTCAGGTATGACCGGGAATTTGACAGATGGTGGTTTGATGTACAGGCTTTGACAGGGGAAATAATAAAAATAGCCTGTTCTGAAAAGGACTATCAACAAGCTGCAGCCAACGAAATTCCTGAACGATGGTTGAATTTCATCCAAAAAATGGACAGTATGTCAAAATAATATATTGTGGATTGCGTTCTAAGCATTACGGGTTAGCAGATTTTTGTTACACACAATATTTTTTTATTTCTTTAACCTGCAATGGAAACCAGAGCTTTATCGATTCCATTTTGATATATGAAAAAAATTATATCTTTTTTATATTTGCTGGCATGTATCAACCTGACTGTTTTCAGCCAGACAGACCCGCAATTTACGAACAATATGTTTTATAAATTGGGTGTAAATCCTGCTTTTGCAGGGGCTGACAATGCATTAAACGGACTACTTCTAAATCGATATCAATGGGAAGGAATGAAAGGTGCTCCCAGTGTTTTGGTTTTTAGTGCTGACGCTGCAACCAACTTATTTGGAACTGCCGGTGGGTTAGGATTTAATATTATTAATGACAAAGTGGGAAATGCAAACAATATATTGGTTAATGCTAATTATGCATACCGTACTGATCTTAATATAGGTACATTGTCGTTTGGAGTATCAGGTGGCGTTTATAATCAAAGCATTAATGGTGATTGGGATATTCCGGATGGTGATGAATACACGCCTCCGTCTTCCGACCAGGGCATTCCACAGGGAGAATCAAGCCAGGTTGCCCTGGATTTGGGATTAGGAGTTTATCTATTAACCAACAAATATTATTTAGGATTATCATCAACACATATAAACCAAGCATCCATCGAATACGATGAAACTGCAAGATCATATCTCTCAAGGCATTATTATTTGATGGGAGGATACAATATTAGACTGGCCGATCCGTTATTTGAGGTACGCCCGTCGTTTCTGTTCAAATCGGATGTGGCTACCTGGCAGTTAGATGTTAACGCAAATGTGGTTTACAACGAAAAATACTGGGCAGGAATTTCATACAGAGTACAGGATGCAGTAGCTCTGTTGTTGGGACTTGAACTGGCCAGTGGCTTAAGGATAGGCTATTCTTTTGATTTAGTCACCAGTGCCATTGGATATTATGGATTTGCATCACATGAGATATTTGTAAGCTATTCGGTAAATCTTGACAGAAACCGAAGCCAGAAATATAAAAGTATTAGATTTTTATAAAGAAAGCGATATAATTAAGCTATGAAAAGAATTCTTTCTTTTACAATTGTACTCATATCAGTTATTAGTTTTACCAGCTGTAACCCATCGGGGAATGGTGAACTTGTTGGAGTACAAAACAGACCAAAATGGCGGGAAACTCAACCTTATGGCATGGTGTATGTCAGGCGCGGAAGTTTTACCATAGGTTCGAGCGATGAAGACCCTGCAATGACAGGAACACCCTCTAAAAGGGTCTCACAGGATGCCTTTTGGATGGATGATACAGAAATCACCAACAACGAATATCGTCAGTTTGTCCATTGGGTAAGGGATTCTACTGCCCGCCGGATGTTAGGGGAACAATATCCTGAATTCTTAATCACCGAAACCAGGGATGGTACTCCAATTGACCCACCTCGCATTAATTGGCGGGAAAAGCTCGATTGGAATGATCCTGACTATCAATTGGCGCTTGAAGATTTATATATTCCGGAAAATGAACGTTTTTTCGGGAAGAAGGAAATTGATGCTCGTAAACTGGCTTTTGAGTACTGGTGGATAGACCTTCAACAAGCTGCCAAACGTAGCAACAGTTATAATTATGAAACACAACGGTATGAAGGAAATATTTATGATAGTTCCGGAGAACCGCAACCAATAGAAAATCGGTCATCTTTTATAATGACCGATCAGGTGTTTGTTTATCCCGACACATTAGCCTGGATGAGAGATTTCACTTATTCATACAACGAACCTTGGGCTACACGCTATTTCTGGCATCCGGGGTTTGATGAATATCCGGTAGTTGGCGTTACGTGGAAACAGGCACAGGCATTTTGTAACTGGCGCACAAAAATTCAAACAGATTATTTAACCTCAAGGAATCAGCCGGCTATGCAGGCATACCGTTTACCAACTGAAATAGAATGGGAATATGCAGCAAGAGGCGGGAAAGAATTTTCTATGTATCCATGGGGTGGCTATTATGCACGCGATGAAGATGGTGTGTTCATGGCTAACTTCAAACCTCTAAGAGGAAATTATGCTGAAGACGGAGGTATCGCAACCATGAGAGTCGGTAGTTATGAACCGAACGAATATGGCCTTTACGATATGTCGGGAAATGTTGCTGAATGGACTGAAACTGCTTATGACGAAGCAGGATATAACTATTTCAGTGATCTTAACCCAACTTTTACCTATAATGCAAGGCCCGACGACCCACCAGTTATGAAACGTAAAGTAGTTCGCGGGGGATCGTGGAAGGATATTGCCTATTTTACTCAAGTATCAACCAGAAACTTTGAATATCAGGATACAACCAAGTCCTATATCGGATTTCGTAGTGTCCGCTCTACATTTAGAGAAGAATTTTGAATTTAAAATTACATACCATTAACCACTGAAAAATGAATATTGGGGATTTATTTAAAACAAAACGCTGGAAAACATTCATGGGATATGTATATGGATGGGGTGCATCAATTGTAATGATTGGAGCACTATTTAAACTCCAGCACTGGCAATTCGCCGGTCTGTTATTAACTATAGGATTAATGACAGAAGCATTTATTTTCTTCCTGTCAGCATTTGAACCACCATACGAGATGCCGGAATGGTCGAAAGTGTATCCGGAATTGCGTGATGATTATGAAATGGACGGAATGGAACCATTTCCTGCTAAAGGGAAAAATGGATTTAATCAATTATTCACTTCACCTGAGTTTTCACCAGAACTACTTGATAAAGTAGGGCAAAGTCTGAACAATTTATCATCCGCAGCAAATGGAATAAGTGATATATCATCAGCAACTCTTGCTACTGATATTTATGTAAAAAATCTGAACTCTGCTTCAGAATCCATGATGTCATTTGCCGAAATCAATGGCCGCGCCAACGAAACCGTTAATGCCTCGATTGAAAGGCTCGTACAATCATACTCTGCTGCTTCACAACAACTTTCGGATTCAGGAAAAGCATCTGTTGAAAAACTTAACAGAAGCAGTGATGAATTTTCCGCCCAACTTTCGGAAGCAGGAAAAAAACTTGCAGAAACAATTAATGGGGCATCCGGAAAGTTCTCTGTTGAGCTTGAAAATGTAAGTCAGGGATCAAAAATATACTCTAGTAATCTTGCAAAATTGAATCAAAATCTGAATGCTTTAAATGAGAATCTCGAATCACAGCTTCAGGGTACTAAATCTCAATTTGAAGTAAGTCACCGATTCAGCCAGGACATGGTACAGATGACAGAAATACTGGCATCATCTGTTTCTGAACTACAAAAGTACAAGGAAAACGCTGAACAGCTAAACAAACATTTAGAAGCACTTAATACAATTTATGGAAACATGTTGGGTGCATTAAGTTACAAAAAGTAAAAATTTGAGGTAACTAAATTATGGGTTCTAAGAATTGCCCGGAAACACCGCGGCAAAAAATGATAAATATGATGTACATTGTACTCACTGCAATGCTTGCTTTAAATGTTGCAGCTGAGGTACTTGAGGCATTCAGGGTGGTAGATTCCAGCCTGATTGAAACGCTCAAAACAGTGGACATGAAGAATGCACAGGTATATGCTTCTTTCGAACAAGCCTTTGCAGAAAATGAAACACGGGTTGGCGAATGGAAAACAAAAGCCGATTATGTGCGCAATGAAACGGATAGCATATTTTTATATATAGCCCGTCTCAAAGAAGAACTGATCCGAAAATCGGGTTTTAAACCGGTTAATGCAGACAATCGTATTGAAGGGAAAGAATTTTATTATGTAACTCAGGAGGGTGATACTTTAATACTTCGAAAAGAGGATGATCTGAATACCCCTTCTGAACACATGATTACTCAGAAAAATGCCACAAAGCTGAAAGAAAATGTCGAAAGATACAGGAATAATTTAGTTGCATTGGTTGACGACAATAATCCTGATCTGATTGAAACCCTTGAAGCAGCACTTGACACATCTGATCCCAGAATTAATCTGCGGGAAGGTGGAGAAAATAAATCATGGGAGACTGAACGGTTCCTGGATAAACCTTTGGTGGCAGTGCTTACTTTACTTTCTAAAATTCAAATTGATATTAAAAATTCGGAAGCAAACCTCATCAACTATCTCTATGCACAAATTGATGCAGGGTCTTTCATGTTTAATAAACTGGGAGCACGGGTAATACCTAATTCGAGTGTTATTTTACAAGGTGATGAATATGTAGCTGAAGTATTTATGGCAGCCGAAGATACTACACAACAACCTGAAATTTTAATAAACAACCAACAAGTTCCGGTTCAGGATGGAAAAGCTACCTACAGGATCAAAACCTCTGAACCTGGTGTCTTTACATGGAGCGGACTTATTCGGTACAAAACCCCTTCAGGAACAGTACAAAATTATCCTTTCTCCCAACAATATCAGGTAACAGAACCTTCTGTTACAATGTCCGCTACCCGTATGAACGTTTTTTATCGTGGATTGGACAACCCGTTTAACGTAAGTGGTGGAGGAATTCCTTCAGAAAACCTGGAAGTAACAATGACAAATGGCTCAGTGGCAAGAAATGGTAATTCGTTTATTATCAAGCCAAATGAACTTGACGAACAGGGACAACGTACTACTGTATCGGTGTATGCAAATATTGGAGGACAGCGACGAATGATAGGTTCTTCTAACTGGCGTGTTAAAAGAGTCCCCGATCCGGTAGCTCAAATCGCCGGACAGTCGGGTGGAAACATTCGGAAAGAACGTCTGGTTGTTGAAGAAGGAATACTGGCTGTTCTCGAAGATTTTGATTTTGATTTCAAATATACAATAACCGAATTCAGAGTGGAAGTAACTGGTGCCGGTGGTTATGTGAGCGCGTGGGAAAGTAATTCTAACCGCTTTACAGCCGAGCAGAAAGAACAGTTTAAAAGGCTTAACCCAAATAGTATGATATATATAGCCAACATTAAGGCAAGGGGCGATGATGGCACGATTCGCGATCTCGATCCTATATCATTTAAAATTCAATAGATATGAGAAAGCTTATAGTTTATATCGGAATAGCGTTTATAATGGCATCCTCATTGGCAACCCAATCAAATGCACAAATCATAAACAGCGCTTATTCATCGAATGACATCTCTCAAAGAAAACCAATGCCATTGCCTTCAGTGCGCGAAGCAGATGTTTTCTGGTCAAAGAAGATTTGGCGTGTTGTTGATCTCCGTGAGAAAATGAATCTGCCCCTATTTTTTCCTACCACAGAAATGGATGGCAGAATTAATCTGATAACGCTCCTTTTGGAGGGAATTAAAAACGGACAAATAACTCCATTTGATGCTAGATTAGATGATGATTTTAAAGTACCTATGACTTTTGAACAGGTACAGGAAGCTTTCGGCGCTGAGTCAACTACTGAAGAAGTGGTTGATTTTGATACCGGTGAAAGAAAAACTGTAGTGATCGAAGGAGAAATCAGACCCAACGAAATAAAACAATTCCTTATTAAGGAAGAGTGGTATTTCGATAAACAATCATCTTCGATGAATGTAAGAATAATTGGAATCTGCCCAATTCGTGAATATACACGATCAGAAGATCCTTCAGGTCAGGTGCTTCGGCAAAAAATATTTTGGGTTTATTACCCCGAGGCTCGTGACCTTCTGGCAACAAACCTGGTACTTAATCCATACAACAATGCACAGTCAATGACCTTCGATGACCTGTTTATAAAAAGATTCTTTAACAGCTACATCGTTCAGGAGTCAAATGTGTATAACAATCGTGAAATTAGTGCCTATACAAGCGGCAGAGATGCATTGCTCGAATCGAAACGTATTGAAGAGGAAATCTTTAATTTTGAGCAAGACCTTTGGGAATATTAATCTTATAAATAATGCATAAAGGCCTTATGGTTTCATAAGGCTCTTATTTGCACATTTAATAAATACATCATTAACTCCAATAGAAACATATCCATAAAGGTATGAAAAAAGCAATAACATATTTGGTTTTAGCCTCTGGTTTGCTTTTCCATTCGTGCCGGAATGAGATTGTACAATATCTGCCGGGTGGCGAACGAAAGTCACAAAACTGGTTTGAACCGGTTCCCTATGGTATGGTATACATCCCTCGTGGATCGTATGTCATTGGCCCTAATGATGACGAGTTGCAAAACCCCGGGACAAAGTCCAGACGTGTTACTGTTGAGTCATTTTGGATGGATGATACTGAAATAACAAACAATGAATACAGGCAATTCGTATACTGGGTGCGTGATTCCATTGCACGTTCTATACTTGGCCAAACATATGCCGATTATGTTATTACTGAGGACTCGAGAGGTATACCACTTGAAACTCCTCTCCTGAACTGGAATGAGAAGATTCACTGGAATGATCCTGAATATCAACTCGCTCTCGATGAACTGTATATCCCTGAAGTAGAACGTCTGGCCTTTGGTAGGGAAATCGACAGTCGTAAATTGATTTATGAGTACAACTGGATTGACTTTAAACAAGCTGCTCAAAGATCCAACAGCTATAATCAGGAGACGCAACAATATGAAGGCTCAGTCTTAAATCAACAAGGTGAAGTAATACCTATCACAAACCGGAGCTCCTTTATTATGAACGACAGAGTGCCTGTATATCCTGATACTTTGGTATGGATACGTGATTTTACGTACACCTATAATGAACCTTATACACGAAATTACTTTTCACATACAGGATTTGATAACTATCCGGTAGTTGGTATTACCTGGAAGCAAGCACGTGCATTTAGTATTTGGCGTACGAACCTTCATAGTTCCTTTAACGGACGAACCAAAGAAGCACCTCCTCATAGCTACCGATTACCTACTGAAACAGAATGGGAGATTGCGGCCAGAGGTGGACAAAATAATACATTATATCCATGGGGAAGCTATTATACCCGAAATAGCCAGGGTTGCTTTCTTGCTAATTTCAAACCTTCGCGGGGGAATTATGTTTCCGACAGCCCTACAACAACTACTGCAATGCAGGTAGGGAGTTTCGATCCAAATAACAATGGCTTGTACGACATGGCTGGAAATGTTGCTGAATGGACCAGCACTGCATTTTACGAATCAGCTTATGATGTTGTAAACGATTTTAATCCTGAACTCGAATATAATGCCCTGCCCGGTGACCCTCCGGTTATGAAACGTAAAGTAATCAGAGGTGGCTCCTGGAAAGATATCGCCTATTTTATCCAAAATGGTACACGAACCTATGAATACCAGGATTCGGCTAAATCATATATAGGATTTCGTTGCGTTAGAACTTCATTCAGGAATGAGTTGGACAGGCGCTAATCAATTATAAGTTTCAGCCTAATTCATACTGCCCAAACTTTTCCTTCAAGAATGTCAAATCTTTTTCAAGGTATTTACTTATTTCCTCCAATGACATTGTAGGATTTAACCTTCCATGTTCTGCCCCACCTAAGTCATATTCATAATGGATTGAAACGGGCCCTTCAATATTAAACGAGCGGTATAAATCAAAATAGGTTTTAAAATCTACCATACCTTCACCCAAAGGAACATTCTTAATCCGCCATTCTCCCTTCTCATTCTTATTCCATACAAAATCTTTTATATCAACTGTTTTAATCCAGGGAGCAAGAAGCCTCATCCCAACCGGCCATGAAATGGCTCCTTCAACAGTTGCATGACGAATATCATATTGCACACCTATAAATTCCGGATCGCAATCCTTTATTATAGGATGTAAGTCCCAAACAGGGCCTCCTACCCTCCTGCCCGAATGATTCTGATACGCCCCATGTATACCATATTCTTTGTTTACCTTCTCTAATTCCTCAACCGTACGTTTATGTTCATCCAGATTTTGAGTGACTGACTTTGAGTGATCATAATCCAGATATCCCGTTCGGTAAAACTTAATTCCCAAATCAGCCATGGTTTTAAGAATTGGCCGTGTAAATTTATCCTTGGCATCAATAACATTTGTAGTTATCATGTAGGAATCTACGCCTGCTGAACGCAAAGCTCTCACTGCTTTTGGCAAATCGCTTTCAACATTCTCAGGTAACACCTGCCCGCCCGACCGTACCGTAAGATCAGCACCATCAAACCCGAAACGAGCAAGTACTTCAGCCATATCATCATAACTCAGAAATTGTAATACTTTAGTAAAAACATGAATCGGACGCTTTCTCAGGCTTTTTGTAACATAAACATCTAATAATGACTTTGTTGAACCGGAATGATGTAGCCCCAGTGTTAATCCTGAAACAGCAACAGCACTCTTCGTGATAAATCCACGGCGGGAATTCGTATTCATATTTGGAATTTTATATTGATTTGCGGCCATTAAGATATAAAAAAAACATGTAAGGGTATGCAATATCTGCACACCCTTATTTATATCAAATTGAAATTGTTATAAGAATATATTAATTCCTGTAAATACAGTTATTCCTGGCATGGGATAGCCAAAATTGATACTATAATCCTGATTCAGTAAATTTTTACCCGATAAAAATAATTCAAAGTTATTTGTAAGTTTATATGTCGCCATTGCATCTACCATCGTATAATCTTCCTGAAATGTGTTAGGTGATGCGACCAAAGTATACAAGCCGGTAATTTGTTGAACTGATAAATTTAGCCTTAAATCATTTTTAGTAAATGTCCCTTCTGCAAAAAACTGATGTTCGGGAGCTGCCAACCTTGGTTTATCTAAATGCAAATAACTATAGCTTGCCGAAAAGGTGAGATTCTCACTTGCATTTAGCCCAAGTTCAACTTCATAGCCTTTATTTGCAAATTCTCCACCATTGCGTTTGATAAATGGCGGTGGTGCATCTTCATTTTCCACCTGCTCAATTACATTGGTTCCATCAATTGCAAATACTGAAAGATCAAACCTGAAGGTACGCTCAGCATTCATTTTACTGTAGCTTAGCTCATAGTTGGTAACACGTTCCGGCTCAAGTTCAGGATTAGGGGCAAACAGATAAAGCTCCATTAAGGTGGGACTTCTGAATCCCTTCGACCATGAGCCTTTTACAGTGGAAAGATCATTTATAAAATACGATGCACCAACCTGTGGTATTGTCTCCATACCAAACATTGAGTTGTTCTCAAGCCTCAAACCTGCACTCAGTATTAATTTCTCAACCAGGTTTTGTTGCATATAAGCGTACCCGCCATAATCACTCATGCGGTGCCAGATATTGGCTGCTGTAGGTGGCACATTATTGGCAATCCCCGAAACCGATTTATAGTCAAAACCCAAAGTTAGAAGATTCCCTTCAAATAATTTTAATCCCTGATAGAAGCTTAAGCCCAGATGCCTGTCTCTCGAATTCCATCCATTGGTAAAGGTATGCTCTCCGAAATTATAAAATAGTTGAAGTCCGCCCTCTACCTTTTCATATTGATTTTTAATGGCCAAAGAAGTCTTTCCCCTTAATATGTCAATACCAAAAAAAGCTGGATTATAAATAGAACCCGGATCCTGTGCATCGAATTCTGCAATGCTGACGTCACCTGTAACTTTTATGGCATTGCTTATCTCATATCCTGCTTTCAGATATCCGTTGATGATGTTAAAGGTAGATGTATCCCTGTGCCCGTCGGTACGATCATGATTCACTGAACCAAAAAGGCTAAATCTGCCTTCTTTCAAACCACCACTAGCCATGTACTTCTGGGTATTGTATGAGCCATACGATAACCTTGCTTTCCCTGAAAATCCTTCTGCCTGCTGTTCTCGTGTAATGATGTTTATTACACCTCCCATGGCATTGGAACCATACAGTATTGAGGCAGGGCCTCTGATTACCTCTACCTTTTCCACATCCGACGAAACATAGGCATCAGGCAATGGGTGACCAAAAATTCCCTGGTACTGCGGATGACCATCTATCAGAACCAACACCTGTGTATTTGGCGAAGTACCACCTATTCCACGCATGCTAATCTGACCTGCAGACCCCTCTCCCAATCCAAAACCTGTAACTCCTCGTTCTGTGACAAATAAACCAGGGATACGTTTACTCAATACTGGCAATACAGCCGATTCATTACTACGCTCAATTGCACTTCTTTCAATTGTTGAAACAGTGAGCGGAACATTTCTCCTTGCTACCTCTACTCGTGATCCCGTTACAACAACTTCTTCTATGCTAATGGTATCAGATAAAAAATTCATCTGTGCAGATAGCCTGGTACTATAAGATGATATAAAATAAATAATAATCAGGATAAAGTAAATTCTACTGAATTTTAATTTCATTGTAGTTGCTTTAGTTTTTGTGTTACTATCTTATCTATTCGTGTTACTGTCCGGATAAAAAAATTATTCAGCCTTACTCATTACCAGCTTTCCATGCTGAATGCCCTTAATTCCTATCAATCGATCGGATATTTCAGTGAGTTTTCTGGAAGCTCCTTTCACAGCTATAATTTCCATATAATTTTGATCATTTAAAATATAACCCTGGTTGGAAAGAACTACATCTCTGAACTCAAACTGAACTTCCAACGATTTTTTTAAAATATCTGCCTTTTCATGATTATATACCAAAACAATTGCACCGGCTACAATATTATTGCATTTCCACTTTTCCTCTGCCAGGTTCTTTTCAATAAGGTGCCGTATAGCCTGCGAACGGTTCGCAAAACCATTATTTTCAACAAAGTTATCAAGCTCATTTAACAACTCCTCATCGAGCGAAACTCCAAATCGGGATACAGTCATGGTAGCACTAATAATTTAAATCGTGACACGAATATACAAAAACATTTTAATTGGGAAATTCACCTGGAACAGTTTCTCTAATGTTTCATTACTTTCTTCTCATAAATAATATTAGATAAATGTACCCTCAAAAAATACATACCCCTTGGAAGATGGCTCCAGTTAAAATCCAAACGTGATCCGTTAAACCATTCCAGCTTGTTTCCTGATGCGTCATACAACATCATTTCATCCACAGTTCTTCCTCCCGAAACTGCAACTGTTATATAATTCCTGAACGGATTCGGATATACCTTCACCTCATTCTCATCTTCAATAACCGGAGTATGAACTACTTCGTCAACTGAGGCAACAAGCCGGTTTTCTGGATCGAAAACGATTTCTGCTACGTAAAATCCCGGATCGATGATAAAGCTTTGATTATTTTGCATGTGATAAAGCCTAATATCTGCAGAATCACTACGTTGTGGTGCATAAAGCCGAACAGGAACAGGCATTTCATAAAAGTTTACTCCTGTATGTGTGCTCCTTTGTGTAAGCTGTATTTCTACTTCCGTTCCCTCACTAATAAAGCCTATCGAATAAATTGGATATCCTTCACCATAATACCAATCATTAAAAAATTCTCCCAAACTGGTATCTCCGGCAGCCTCAAAATGAGTAACCAGTTGATCATGCCTGGCAAATCCATTGGCAATTTCCGGATCTTCAAAATAATTTCGAACAGCCTTAAAAAAAGCATCATCTCCTATTACCCATCGCAACATGTGCAAAAGATATGCTCCCTTTGAATAGGACAACCTTGAACTAAAAAGAGTGGGTATATGCATTGTATCTTTTACAAAAACCGACCCATCAGGTTGCTGCTTTATAATGTTCAGGTTCCTTCTTTTCCATCGTGAAAATTCTTCTTCACCTTTAAGTTCTTCTACAGCCAACCCTGTAAGGTATGTAGCGAAGCCCTCATTGAGCCAAATATCCTTCCAACTGGCCAATGTAATATAATCTCCAAACCATTGATGAGCCAATTCATGAGCTATTAGTTCAAAATCGAAACTTCCCATAAAACTCATGGTTTGATGTTCCATTCCGCCTCCCCATCCAAATTGTGCATGTCCATACTTTTCATCAGAAAAAGGATATTCTCCAAACTTCTCATTAAAAAATTTGATGAGATCAACAGTGACGGGAGTCTGTTCTTTTACTTCTTCAAGACTTTCAGGATATACAAAATTTAAGATCTCAATCTGTCTTCCATCATCCAGTTCCACATATTCAGAATAATCAACATAATTTGTACTAGCAATTGCAACCAGATAAGTAGCAATAGGATGCCTGTGTTTCCAATGCATTGTCCTCAATGAATCCGATACTGTTTCTGAAACAAGAACCCCATTGCCGGCAGTACGATATAGTTCAGGTGTGGTAACAATAACATCAATTGAATCAATTTTATCGGTAAGCGACTGCTTGCAAGGCCACCATTCCATGGCACCGTATGGTTCTGAAAGTGTCCACATTACAGGTGTTCTTTCCTCTCCGTGCCATGATTGTGTGAAAGATCCAAAACCTGTGCTTGCTGGTTCTCCCTGATAATAGACCACAACAGAGTCTATCTCTCCAACTGCTAATCGCCCCGGGAGTTGTATGAAAAATTTATCTCCCTCCCTTACAAAAGTGAGGTAATTCTCTTGATGCTTTATTGAATCAATTGTCATTGTTGAATCAAGATCAAACTCAACATATTCAAGATCAAGCACCAGGCTCTTCACATAGGAGGTAATTTTACCCTTAATATATCTGATACCGGGATCCAGCTGCCATTCCATCCGCTGATAGATTAAATCATAGGCAGCAAATCCTCCAGCCTCCTGAAGTTGTGCATTTTCTTCCTCTTCCCCTAATCTTATTTCAGGTTTAATTTTAACATTAGAATCCTGAACCGGCAGACCTTGGACATGATAAGTGAAAATATGAATACCAATTAAAATAAATAAAATCCGAAGCTTTATCATAATACATCTGCCAATTTGAATCAGAACAAAATAAGATTAAATAAAGTTGCAGTCAAATATAATGTAACTTTTATCTTCGTATAGAATCATTTTAACCCGCTCCGGCAAAAAATGATCATACCTCGATTCTTGAATCCGGCCAGCTAATATAAAGGAAGCTAAATTTGAAAATGAAATGGAATAGTAAATGCCAGGCTGTTCTATGAGTCTTTTCTCTTTTTAAAAGAGTAATTCTCTTCTAAAATATTATAATTCAGGCAATAGAATCACCTATATTTAAACTTAATACTCACTGCACCGACGTTCAATAGGCACCTACTATAAATCTTTAAACATTAAATACAGTCAAGATACATACCTCTATAAAGAAGGCCGCTTTGGTTTATGAATCCAAAGCGGCTATTCATTAAATTTGTGCTGTTACTTCTTTTTCAATTTCCTTCCACACCAGAGCACTGGCACCAACAATTGCAGCATCACCGGGTTTTAATTTAGAAGGCAATATTTTAATTTTATTCTGATAAATAGGCAACAGGTGCTTTTCCATATTTTCTTTAGTAGGCTTAAAGATCAACTCTCCGGCAGCTGTAGGGCCTCCAAATAAGAATATCGCCTCCGGACTTAACACATGCACTGTATCGGCTAATCCCTGTCCGAGCCATGCTCCTGTTTTTTCAAATACCTCAAGGGCTATTTTATCCCCTTTAATGGCAGCCTCATATATTAATTTCGAATCTAATTCCTTATAAGAATAATTAGCTAGTAAACTATCGTTCGCATTATATTGTGCCATCAGTTCAAAAGCAGTACGTTTCATTCCGGGGGCTGAACAATAAGCCTCAAGATGTCCGAGTGCACCACAACCACATAAACGGCCTCCGGGAACCAGAATAGTATGGCCGCACTCTCCTGCAAACCCATCATGACCATATACCAGGTCTCCGTTTACTATGATCCCGCTTCCTACGCCTGTACCCAATGTAAACATTACAAAATTCCGCATCTCTCTGGCCCCGCCATATATCATTTCACCCAAGGCTGCAGCATTTGCATCATTGGTCAATGCCAATGCTTTCATCGTTGGGAAATTTTCTCTTAAAAGATCAATTAACCGAACTACTCCTCTAAAAGATAAATTAGGTGCGTATTCTATCGTACCACTGTAATAGTTCCCGTTTGGAGCTCCAATCCCTATTCCAATTACCTCCGAATCCTTGTTTAAAAGTTTCACTGAATCTATCAGATGATTAATGGCTGCTGATAAATCAGAAATATATCTGTTTATATCGCCATGTGCCGGAGTTGGAATATTATCTTTTACCAATACATTCCCTTCAGGATCAACTACACCAATAGCAGTATTAGTGCCACCAATGTCAACTCCAATTGCAATTCTTTTTGTCATGATTTAAACTATTAAATTAATTCTTTGCTCTTTAAGTACTTCCTTCCCCTGAAGTTCATTTAATTCGGCTATTTTTAACCTCCTGACAGCACCCCGTTAAAGGATTGATAATGAACATGCATGAAAAAAACAGATTACTACACATCATTTGTAGTTGATGATTTGTTATCTAATTTATTCATGCTAAAAGAACCTCAGGAAAATTTCAGATATAAGTGCTATTCTATATCCAGAGCTACAAATTTAAAAATTTAAAGAAAATGTAGTTAGAACATGATTTATATAGAATAGTTATAAACTTTAAAAATTGATCAACCGGATTTTTAATATTTCCGGGTTACTGTTAATTTAGAATGATTTTTGTACGATTGCAATATTACCATATATAAGGGAACAGATACGATTTATTAATTATATAACACCAGATGAAGGAACTGTTAAAATATCTCAGTAAAGGGCTGACCTTGATATTGCTTCTCCCTGTATATATTTACAAATATGCCATATCCCCATTAACCCCAGGCAGTTGCAGACACACACCTACATGTTCAACCTATGCTGTCCAGGCTCTTAAATTACATGGGCCATTTAAAGGACTTTGGCTTGCTATAAAAAGAATTCTAAAATGCCATCCCTGGGGTACACATGGATATGATCCGGTTCCACCAAAAAAGATAAAAAAGTATAATAATTGAAACTATAAGATTATTTTTGTGCCGAATTAAAAAAATCCAAATGGCTAACAAGTTTATTAACGATCATTTTCTAAATAAATTCAAAGCTTCTGCTCATCAAATGAAAAAGTTTCTTTTATTTTTTGTAGTTACTACAACTTTGGCTTCCTGCAATTTTCGTAATCAGAAACAGGATGAAAATGAAAAACCGGTAGTAACTGTCAGTATCATCCCGCTCAAAACTTTTGTTGAAGAAATTGCAGGTGACGATTTTACCATTCAGGTATTGGTGCCACAAGGAGCAAGCCCCGAAACATATTCTCTTTTGCCGTCACAGTTAAAACAGATTTCCCAATCTAAAGCCTGGTTCAGATTGGGCTTTCTTGAATTCGAATTGGCACTGTGGCAAAAACTGCAACAAATTAACCGTAACATGAAGGTAGTTGATCTTTCAGAAAATTTGAATTTGATTGTTGGTAAAGAAATAAAACATGGCGATCATGT
>DASRQG010000522.1:0-6207 GCA_035645995.1 Mariniphaga sp.
TCCGAATTGGGGAGGTGGAACCTATACAGCCCGTGCTATTGCAAAAATAGGCCTTTTGATGCTTCACAAAGGTAACTGGAGGGGCAAACAGCTTATTGATTCTGCGGTCGTAGAACAAGTTACATCATATCAAGGTACAGCCCTTCCCTATCCTGTCAATGAGGAAGAAACTATTAAAGGATATTCCCGTACAGCATTTAATGCACAACCTGCTTCCACAGCCGGATGGTATAGCAATTTTGATGGTGTTTGGGAAAATGTACCCCGTGACGCCTATGCAGGGGGTGGGGCAAAAAATCAACATTTGGTAGTAATCCCAAGTCTAAATATGGTTATTGTACGCATGGGAGAAAATTTGTACGATGAAATGGCAGGCGAAGGATTCTGGACAGGATTTGAGAAATATCTGCTAAACCCAATTATGGATGCTATAGAAGAACCGCCTTATCCCAAAAGTGAACTGTCTATTGAATTTGCACCGAAAGATGAAGTGATTCGACTCGCGGAAGGCAGCGACAATTGGCCGGCTACCTGGACTGATGATGATCATTTATTTACAGCTTACGGAGATGGATGGGGATTTTCACCCAAAACCGATATCAAACTCAGTTTAGGACTAGCACAACTGTCTGGTAATCCGGAAGAGTTATCAGGCACCAACATTCGTTCCAATACCGGCGAAAGGGTAGGTCAGGGAAAGTATGGCGAAAAAGCAAGCGGTATGCTGATGGTGGAGGGAACACTATACATGCTTGTTCGTAATGCAAAGAACTCACGTTTGATGTGGTCTGATGATAGAGGGAAAACCTGGGAGCAAGCTGACTGGACCTTCGAAGTCAGTTTTGGCTGTCCTACGTTCCTCAATGATGGAAAAAATTATGAGGGAGCAAGGGATAATTACGTATACATTTATTCGCATGACGAAGTCAGTGCTTATAAAAACAGTGATCGATTTGTTTTAGCCAGAGTACCGAAAAACAAGTTGAAAGAATGGCAGAGTTATGAGTACCTTTCTGGTTATGAAACACATAGTAAGCCAGTTTGGTCGGAAGATATTCGAAAGCGTGAAGCGGTGTTTGTGAACCCAGGTAAATGTTATCGATCGGGGATTTCATATAACCGGGGACTGAAAAAGTATTTGTGGTGCCAGACAATCCAAGCCTCATTTTCAGAGGAATATAACGGTGTGAGGTTCAAAGGCGGTTTGGGAATTTTTGAATCTGATAATCCCTGGGGGCCATGGAATACAATCTTTTATACACGCGACTGGGATATCGGACCCGGTGAAACTTCTTCTATTCCTACAATATGGATGAGGGATGATGGTGAAACTTGTTACCTGCTATTTTCGGGCGATGATTATTTATCGGCACGAAAACTTGTTTTTAAAAATTATTCGAAATAAAGCTTCCAGGATATGAGAACTAAATTATTATGGACGTTGGGATTGTTTTTAGGTTTTTGTTTTGTTGGGATTTGTAATTCCCAGCCAGGAAAAGGAATAAAACCTTATGATAAAAATCCCCACTATTGGCAATATAAGGGTGAATCTGTTTTATTACTTGGTGCTACAGTGTTCTGCCGCAATATCATTGGTGGGTTTGCTTCGAGCAGGTTTCACCGAATACCTGCCGGTTTGGGATTGTATGAAATTACCATGAATAGTATCCATACCATTCGTAAGATTGAAGAATTCGTGAAATTTTGGGATGTTAATCCAAGGATGGATTTAATTCATGTCGAAGATGAAAATGTGGCCTATCTTTCAGCAAAAAAGGGAGAAAGTTATGTTATTTATTTTACTACAACAGGTAAAGCAAAAATTGATTTGAGCAGGTACAGTCATAGTTTTTCGTTAAACCGGATTAATTTGAAAGATGCGGAATGGAAACAAACCCAAAAAAGTAAACGGTGGTGAGATTATTGAAGTTGAATCGATGAGCGAATATGGGTGTTTTGTAGTATTACAAAGGGAATAGCTTGTAGAAAATAGTTTGCAGTTTTAATTAATTATTAGGAATATGGAAATTTTGATTGGGAGAAAAATACTTGCTTTGATTGTAATTCTATTGAGCTTTACTATTTGTCAGGCGCAGGATTATTCCTCTGAAAATACAATCAAGAGAACTGATTTTAATTGGCCTGAAGGGAAAAGAATGGCTGTGAGCCTTACCTTCGACGATGGCCGCTTTTCACAGGTGGATTATTGCATTCCGATTCTTGATAAATACAATGTAAAGGGAACATTTTATCTTTCGGTGGTTCGGATGATGGAGCGGATGAGCGGCTGGAAAGATGCAATTGGAAATGGCCATGATATCGGAAATCATACTCTGACCCATCCGTGTACCGGAAATTTCGACTAGTCGAGACACAAAGCGCTGGAAGATTATACACTGGAACAAATGGAAATCGAACTCGATTCTTCCAACAAGAAAATTGAAGGAATACTGGGAATTAAACCGGTTTCGTTTGCTTATCCTTGTGGTCAAACTTATGTGGGTAGAGGAACCGAAACAAGAAGTTATACTCCACTTGTGGCGGAAAGGTTTGAAACTGGCCGTACATATATGGATGAAGGGCCTAATGACCCTGCTTTCTGCGATTTTTCACAATTACTGGGCATGAAGCTCGACGGTATGCCATTCAATGAAGCAAAAAAATTAATTGAGTCAGAAAAATGTAATGGGAAATGGCTAATTCTTGTGTGCCATGAAACCGGCAAACCCGATTCTCCGGGAAGCGTGGTAACTCTTGCCACAATTGAAGCAATTTGCAAATATGCATCCAACCCCAAAAACGGAATCTGGCTCGACAGTGTGCACAATATTGCGGAATATCTTAAGAATAATAGGTGAAAATAACATCAAGCTTCATCATATAAAATATTCATAAATTCTTTCATCTTTTTAGTGTGATTGACAATCAGGAAAGCTATTCCACCACAATTTTTTCTTTGAAGATTCTGTTTTTGGTTTTAATGAAAAGGATATATATCCCTGAGGGAACCTGGTTACTTAATTCAAAAGTATTGTCGATGATTGTTTGCATTGAAATTTTTCTGCCTGTGAGGTCATAGAGCGAACATTCCAAATTATCGTTCAGGTTTGATGTCTTAATAGTTAATACGGCATCTTTTTTTACCGGATTAGGGAAAATTTGAATACTTTCGGGAGGAGTTACCGGAGAATCAACAAATGTGACCAGACTTTTATCAGTAGTATATATGCGCTCATCGAGGTACTGGATCATAAAGATACGGCCGGATTCAGTTTCTGCAAATACCTGTTCCTTTCGCCAGCCATCTTCAGACCGACCCAAACCATCGTCTACTCGCTGCCATATATTTTGTCCTGCTTCAGAATAGTAGGTTGCACCCTGGCTTACCAATTCAGTGTATGAACTGTACCTGTCTCCCTTTTTAGAAAAGTGGATGTTGTTTATTGGCCGGTCCAGCCACCAGGAGGTTGATTTATGTACCTGATAGTATTCCCATGAATTATCAGAGGTCACATCATCAATGCCTTTACGGATATTTAACTGAACCAGAAAATTAGAGGCAATGCCATAAAAGCTTAGATAGACAGAATCAGCAGGAGATACAGATAATCCCGTAGTGTTGGTAACCTTGAGAGGAGCATAGAAGGAATCAACATAAATTGACATTTTTTTCCAGGATTCACCATTATTTTCAGAAATAAACAGACCTCCGTTGCCTGTTGAATTTTCATCCGCGATTGTCAGGTACAATTTTCCATTCTTATCGATGGCAATTTTTTCACATCCTTTCAAATTTCCCAATCCTTCATTCCTTGGTTCCCAGTTTTTCCCGGTGTCTTCCGAGAAAAATACTCCGTCACCATGATTAGATTCGCCCGTAATACAAAATAAACTACCCGCCTTATTTTCTGCAAATTGTTTGACTGGATAATTAGAGTTGATGGTAACAGAATCCCAGGATATTCCGTCATTTTCAGAAATAAAAATCTTCCCTTTTCCCCCTGCAAGAATTTTACCTGAAGCGGTTGTAAAAGTTGTATATACCGATGAAGCAATCAGAACTTGTTCAAAAGTTTTACCTGGGTTGGTGCTTCTAAGAATGCGGTTGGTACAGCTTACAATTAAAATAGAGTCGTTCAATAGGGTAAGACCGGTTTTTGGTCCTCCGGTGAATTCATCGGTAAGCTGCCAGAATCCTTGTGCCAATGTATAGCGAGGATATATCAACAATAGGATAATCCAGATTTTTCTTAGTAATCTCATGAATGATGAATTTAATAAATTACATTACAATGAAAGTAACTTCAAATAATTTAAAGTGGATTAAGATTTTGAAAATCAGGGGTGAACTGTTCCTGATTCAGTTGTCTTTTTAAAAATCCAGGCTTCCGCCTGAGAAATGGTTTCGCAAAGAATTGTTGTGATCTTACTACTGTTCCTGCTTTTCAATTCGAGGGAGGACAGTTTTGAAAACAAATCAGGTGAAATAATGCTGATGTTATATCGTAAGCCATGCTCGTAATTAAGAGGAAAAAAGTAATTGCTAATCCAGTCGACGAGTCCTGCCCAGGCACCTTCAATTTCTTTGGTATCATGAACATGGAACCGGCATTTGTGCCTTACTCCTTCTCTTTTTTGCCATTCGAGCATACGCATAGAAGCAGTTTTAACCTCTTCTTCCGAGCAGGGGCCTATCCACTTCATGAGTAAATAGTTCTTCTGTGGTTCGTAAGTTAATCTTGCGAAGACTTCCCCTCTTTGGTTCTTTATAAGATCGACAACAATCATTTGCGAAACATAATTGTAGAATCAATTTACATCTTTTTTCATGACTTCGGGCAGAAAGAACTCAATATTGTATTGAGGTGCAAGTTCAAAAACTTTCGTCAGATCGATTTTAGAGAGGTCGGGCACCTGTGTCAGATCGGGCCGGTCTTTTTTATTTCTGATGGGTGTACCGATAGCTCTGAAGTAATCGAGCAAATTTCCAGGTTTCAGTAGTACCACCATTTTACCGGGTGTGCCGCCCACATTTTTAAAAGTGTGGATGGCATTGGAAGGAATATGCACCACACTGCCTGGTAATACCTGAAAAGGATTTTCCATATCATTCAGGATGAATTCAAACTTACCTTCAATTATACAAAAGATTTCTTCATCAGGATGACGATGAGGTGGCGGACCTCCGAGAGGTGGAACTCGCTCTTCGAAAATTGCATAATGGTTTTCTTTTCTTGTGTTGCTGACCAGCACTTTGATTACATCGGTTAAAACCAGTAATTCTTCATTTCTTTTCTTTGTTTTCATATTACATTGATTAAAATTGTGTAATACAAAGGAAAAGAAGAAATTTCCGGCAGCACTTGATTCAAATCAAGAAAAAGATATTTGTGTCTGAATTATTTCGTTAGAATCAATTAAATCTTTAAAAGGCTTTTTGCCCGATACCGGCTCAGTGTTTCAGGAGTAATCCCAAGATAGCTGGCTACATATCTTAGAGGTATTCGTTTGAAAATTTTTGGATGTTCCTCCATGAGGTTTTTGTAACGTTGTTCAGGAGTGTCTTTAAGTAAGGATGCTTCCCGTTTTTCGGCTCTGATCAGTTGTTCCTGTAAAATGATGTTTGAAAGTGTTTTAAGAGCCGGATATTTTCTTGTCAGTTCAACAACATCATAATAGGCGAAAAGTAATAATTCACATTTCTCGACTGCTGCAATGTTAACGATGGAAGGTGTCTGGGTAATGAAACTGGCTACGGATCCTACAAGAGAATTTTCAAAAAAGAAATCGTTGCAGACTTCTTTTTCGGTCGCATAATAGAATAAACGCATGCTGCCATGTTCAATGAAACCTATTGTATTGCAATGATCATTTTCTTTCAGAAAGAGTTGATCTTTTTTCAGAAAGGTAACCTGCATTACTTTTTCTATGGCTTTCATTTCTTCTTCTGTAGTATGAAAGATTCGCTGGATATTATATAAAACCTGCTTCATGAGATTCTAATAAACAGCGCTTTGTGCAAGAAAGTTGAAAGGTTTATAAGGAATATTATTTTTCAAAAGGGATAATTACTCCATATTGAACATCACACGTTTGCCGGCAACGAAATCAGTCGTTTTTTCATTGCTATATACTTCCTGACCATTTACAAAAGTGGTAACAACTTTATTCGAGAACTCCTGGCCATCGAAGGGTGACCAGCCACAT
>DASRQG010000523.1:0-2934 GCA_035645995.1 Mariniphaga sp.
AGAACATCAATCCCTTGATTACTATTTTCCTGCACAAATATATAATGGAGAAATTATTTTAAAGAAGGCTGCATGATAGACAATACGGATAAGACCACTTAAAATAAGATGGGAAACTGTCAAAAAAAGTCGACCATCTCAAGTCAAGTAATATTTCCCTGTATGTTTGCTCTATCATAAAGCATTGTATTTCCCGCCGATACAACTGAACCAACAATCGTTGCATCATGTCCAACCAGAACCTGTGAATTTGAACCCACAATTCCATTTCCATCAGTACCTGCTCTATCACCGATCTTCAAATCTTCAGTTGAAAAAACAGCGTAACAGGACGGGACATTTTCTGCCTGTAGAATAGACATGTTCAGTAATAAAAATAAACCAATTTTGAATCTTTTCTTAATCATACAGTCTCGCAACTCATTGTGATGTTTAGATTATCAGGTTTTAATATCAAGCGTAAAATTCTTTTTTTAATCAAAAATAATTTTAAGCATGTATTAGAAAAATTACAGCTAATAATATTATTAGCTGCATATAGCAAACAAAGTCGTTTATTTAATATAATCAAAAAGCAGGGAGTCGGCAGCATAATTTTAATAAACAAACGATTACATTACAGTTTTTTTAGGAATTCACATTTCATTAACACCTATTAATTATTTTAAATTATTTACTTATTTATATCAATAATCTGGACTTCATTTAGATAATATTTAAAAATATTGGTTTAAATATAAATAGTCTTGCAGAACGGGTTGGCAAAACAATCTAAAATGGTTAGTGAAATTCAATTCCGAAGAAATGTTTTAAACTGTGAACCATGTATTTGCCAGCGACAGATACAAGCTCATAAAGGCAGGTACTTGAAGACGATTGAAATATTTAGAAAACTTGTATGAAAAGAATCAGATATACACCTGTCATATATCTTTTTTCAGTTAATTAAACAAAATAGTGCTTCAGTTAATACATTACAAATTTCTACTCTGAGAATAGCTTAAATAAACATCAAAAAAGAAAATATAAAAACAATTGTTATAATCGTTTCTGATTTAATAAGAATATATATTCTTATCTTTGATTGTCAGGTAAAGATTTCATTCCACCATATTACACAAGGAGCAATAATGGAACTAAGCGAATATTTTGAAATTACTGAAGGCACTGGTGTGCTTTCAACCGCTGATTCCGACGGTAAGGTAGATGCCGCAATTTACGCTCGTCCTCATTTCATCGAAAATAATACAGTCGCTTTTATTATGGCTGACAAAGTTACCCATAACAATCTTCAAACTAACCCTTCAGCAGTATATCTTTTCAAGGAAAAAAATTCCCATAAAGGAAAACGACTTTATCTTACCAGATTTCGTGAAGAAAAAAATTCTCCGCTGATTAATGAATTGCGCCAGAAGAAACACCCCGCAGAAGAACAGTCCAGCAATACGGAGTCTAAATTTCTTTTATATTTTACGATCGACAAAATAAGACCTTTGATCGGAGATAATGAATAAACCCGATTAAACCGGGTGAAAGACTCCATTCGCCCGGTGTGCTTTTAGAATTTTTGGACACTTTCGTTTAATGATTTATGACACCTTTTCTCAATCACTCAAGCGGAAAAACAATATTCTCAACAAAGCTTCCGAGAAAGCTGGTAACTGTATAGTTTACTGGATGCAGCAATCACAGCGCGTTGAATACACTACGCTTTGACCTATGCGATTGAACTTTCCAATGATATATGCGAATGTATTGGGGCAAAAAAATCCTTGAATGGACCGATAATCCCCAAAAAGCTTACAAGATTGCTCTTGCTTTGAACAATAAATATAGTCTTGACGGGAGAGACCCAACGGTTTTACCGGTATCGCATGGTGTTTCGGAAAACATGACCGTGCCTGGAGTGAACATCCTGTTTTCGGTAAAGTCCAGGCTATAAGATTTGTATCGCAAATATTTTTTCTTTCACAAATTCTCGAAGGCAACACAGCTCGCATTCTGACGTACTCAACCGCAAGTGTAGCAGTAACTAATAAAGGGCGCATGCCTTACCAGATCAAATCTTTATAACACTTACAATTAAAACTTCAAAAAATATATCGAAACCGATATATAAAGGAGTTACAACCAAAACGGGTTGGACTATTGCTGGATTCGTTTGGCGTCATGTGCGCCGATTGCTTCAACTGACGTACTGGCACTGTCAGGCACTTTTAGCCCAATGCCTACTGTATTTCCTGCTGTCGCCGATTCTGATTTGTGCCTCCTCGTGCCGGGTTATATTTAGATGTTAACCTTTAGAATGTCATGGATTTGACAGTTTAGTTCTTCAAAGAAATAACCGACATGTATTCCATCTACAAACATATGATTAACCTGGATGTTATTTTCGTCAGGTAAAATACAAAAATCGCGACTACGACTTTTTCCACTCGTTCATTTCTTGATTGATAAAGAAGTTAATCATCATCTCATAGATCCTTGCAATTAACTCTGGCGAAACACCTGATTCTTTCGCTAATGTTTTTTTTGATTCAATTACCTTTTCAACTCTTTTTGAATCCCGTACTTCGGTCTCATTATTTTTGTACAATAGCAGCTCTAATATCACTCATATTTGCACAATTTTCTGGTTTTTCCATTATTTAATCCTTTTTGTATTTTACCTGATATCTGTCAGGCGGAAGTTAAAATTTACTTGTCAAGTTCTTCGATTCACTGTTTTTATAATCTCAGTCAAAGTTATATCTAAAGTCTGATTTGTACTATCAATAATTTGCACTACCATCTCATATTTACATGAAATAAGTTGAGAAATGTTGTTTTCCGAATGATTTCAGCAATTGCTCAGTTGGTTCAGTTCAAGTCAGTACATACATTTTCCTTGACAGTTTTGTTCGTTGTATCCACCTGCTGTCCCATAATTCAACA
>DASRQG010000524.1:0-3162 GCA_035645995.1 Mariniphaga sp.
GATGAAGATAAGAATATGTTGATGGCTTACCTTTATGAAGATACCAATGAAGATATTCATACTTTAGGAATCGAATCAAATGTGGGAACCATACCTTATACACATACAGGTTATAACAGGTTTACTGATCCTGAAGGTTATCCGGCAGTCAAGCCTCCCTGGGGTACATTATCGGCAATCAATCTCGACAGAGGAGAAATTGTTTGGCAAGTGCCTCTTGGTGAATTGGAGGAACTTACAAAAAGAGGTATTCCGAAAACCGGTACCGAAAATTATGGGGGGCCTGTTGTAACGGCGGGAGGAGTAGTTTTTATAGGTGCTACAAAAGACGAATATTTTAGAGCTTTTGATAAAACAACAGGAGAAGAACTTTGGCGGTATAAATTACCTGCAGGCGGCTATGCTACGCCGGCAGTTTATGAAATCAACAACCGTCAATATGTTGTTATTGCATGTGGTGGCGGTAAAATGGGCACCCAATCCGGCAATAAATACATTGCTTTTGCCATTCCGGATCGTTAGTACAAATAGTGAATATTGTATTAAGAAGGTTTATTCAAAGTTATTAAATATTTATAGTTAAATGGATGCAATTAGCATGTTATTCCGTAAGCAGGATTCTCCATTTATTACCCTTATTATAATGGCCTGGCTACAATAATGCCTGTTACCAATTTGCTCTTTTGTAAATAATCATGAAGGGGTTCTTCCGACACAACTACCTTTTTCGCAAAAGTAGAGGCATGTAAAAGGTGTATCCGGTTGTTTTTATGAACCAGAATGCCCATATGCGATACATCCAGGCCATCAATACTTGTAGTTAATGCTATTATATCGCCCTCATTTAAATTACTTTCTAATGCAGCAACCTGATCTTTGGGGATATAAAAGTGTGGTCTTTTTGAAATCTCTGATTCTATGCCTGCAATTTTATCAATAAGTTCTTTATTTCCTTTTAACTGTTGATAGCTATCAGGATGGGTGCTCATGAAATTGATTGTTTTGTGATAGGGTGTATTGGCAATGTCTTTTGAGACATCCTGGATGAGATTTTTCTGTTCATTGTCAAATATCCAATCGCTTGTATAATGTAGTCGAGAAGCATAACCGTTAATTTTAGCTCCCCGGTAACGGATTTTAGTTAGTTCATCAAGGTATTTTTCAATCCCGGGTTTTTTACTTTGAATGGTTCTGACAAGAGCCAGACAAGTTTCTGCAAATGTTGTGCAATCCATTTCTCGCAGGTTAATGACCAGCCTCTCATCACCATCTGTTTCAAGGGTATTGGCAACATAAGGTGTGTCTAAAAACAGGTTTCCAACTTTTACAACCAGCTCTCCCGAGGGTAGATTTTTTTCCTTTGAAAGCTTTTCAAGGATCTGGCTAAATAAATGTGTATCCGCCTCCATTGATGAAGAATATATAGCGTTGCTCATCTTATCAACATTTGAACACTGTATAAAAAGGAGAAAAAGCATTAAATAATATATGGTTTTCATTTACACATCAAGTTATAAGTTTCCGGACATGAATGTTTAAGTAATCGAATCTTTAGTAATTTGCCCTAATTAATTCAGATTTATAAGGTTTTTATAAATAACGGTTTTTTATAGGGATTTGTATTTTGTTTCGAATTGTTTTTATTCACTTGCAGAGGAACTGAATATATTAATTTACCCCTGACAGGTAATGAATAGCTGACAGGGGTAAAAGGCAGGGTTTTTGTTTAGTGTATTATTACAACTTCAGCTGACTTTCAGCTTCGGCTTTTACTTTAACTCCGGTTGTGCCACCCTGTGAAAGAGTTATGTCAACAGGTGTGTTGGTTTCCCAGGCACCATTTGAAAAATCAGGGACGTCAATTGAGTTGGAACGGTTAGCTACCGACCATTCACTAAGAGGTGTAATTACACTCCATAATGCAGCATCATATACATCCTGATCGAGTGCAATTCCGTTACGCAAACAATCAATTAAACGCCAATCCATCATAAAATCCATGCCGCCATGGCCACCTACCTTTTTGGCCATATCACCTACCAGCTTTACAATAGGTGGTGTATATTGTTCTTCAAGCACTTTCATCTCATCAGCATCAAACCAGCTGTGGCCTTTAGCAATTTTTCCGGGGAGTGGGTATTTACGTGCTACACCATCAGTTCCACTAACCAGATGAATGCGTGAATAAGGTCTGGGGCTGGTAACATCATGCTGAACCATGATTGTTTTACCTTTATTGGTTTTAATGGTAGTAGTATTCATATTACCACGGAATGTGCCACTGGTATATTGATTGAAAAAATTGTCTTTTTCAGCCAATTCAGCAGCCATTTTACCCATTTGAAAATCGTTAGATGACATAGATGTCAAATAATCCATCTTATCTCCACGGTTTATATTTAATATTTGGCATACAGGCCCTAGTCCATGCGTAGGATAAAGGTTGCCATTTCTTTCATAGTTTTCTCTTAGTCTCCACATGTCAGAGTAAGAATCTTTGCCAAAATTGTTAACAAGCAGATCATGTATATATGCACCTTCAGTATGGACAATCTCGCCGAAGAACCCCTGACGCGCCATGTTGAGGGTTAATAATTCGAAAAAATCATAGCAACAATTTTCCAGCATCATACAATGTTTGCGGGTACGTTCAGAAGTTTCAACAAGTTGCCAGGCTTCATCTACTGTAACTGCAGCTGGTACTTCAGTAGCAGCATGCTTGTCGTTTTCCATCGCGTATACACTCATGGGTGTATGCATATTTCAGGGTGTACAAATATATACTAAATCAACTTCAGAACTTTCACAAAGTTGCTTCCAGGCATTGTCGCTATTACTATATTCTTTGGCTGCAGGAAGTCCGTGTTTTTCGAGAATACGCTGAGCACGTTTTACTCGTTCAGGATCCTTGTCGCATAAAGCAGTTATTTGCACTCCTTCAATGTTCGACATACGTTCTACTGCTCCCGGACCTCGATTACCTAATCCAATAAAGCCAATCCTGACAGTTTCAAGTTTCGGAGCTGCATAACCGCTCATATTGAACTGTTGTGAATGCTTTTTTTCTACAGCTTCTTTAATTGATGCCAAAGCTGTTTCGGAAGAACCTGTTGCCTTTACGTTGCATGAGGTTAATCCACCTGATATAACACCGGCACTAGC
>DASRQG010000525.1:0-5518 GCA_035645995.1 Mariniphaga sp.
AAGCAGTGAACAAAGGCTTACCCGTAATGCACGAATTTATGATTTCGCTCCTTTACCCGATGGCAATAATTTCGCATGTATCGCCTTCTCAAATGGTATATATTCAATCTACCTTTTCAATATATCTACTGGTAATTTTAAACGTATAATTAAAGGTGAAATTGGACAACCTTTTTTACATATGAGCCCTGTTTCAACAAATTCTGACAATCTTGTTGTATCACGAATTGTTAATGGTAAATCACAGCTTTTCCACGTTTCAATTCCTGATGTAAATTTACAGCCGCTAACTTCCGGAGCAGCACAGGAGGAAAGCCCTTTTTGGGCAAAAGATAACCGGATTTATTTCAGTGCAGATTATGACGGAATTTTCAATATTTATTCGATTGATTCTAAAGGAAATGATCTTAAACGCCATACCCGATGCATTGGAGGATACTTTTCGCCTGTTGTAACAAAAGACGGTTCAATAATTTGTGCTGACTACAACTCCAACGGGTTTTCGATTGTAAAAATCAATTCTGTTTCCGAAAACTTTTCTGTTCAACCATCCGGTTACCATTGTTCATTTAAACCTGTTCCGCAATTAAAAAGCAAACTAATCATAAAAGCAAAGCCTTATGAGGGTACTATACTCAGACCTATTTGGGAATTGGTCTTTTTTGGTTATTTAAATAGAAATAAAAACATTTTTTTTGACAATAACAAACTGATTAACGACTCAACAGAATACCAGTTTGGTGCATCGCTTTCAAAATTACAGTCTGATGCATTAGGTAAACGTACCAAAGTTGTTAACCTTTCACTTGGACTTGCAGGCAGTTCATACAATACAGATCAAAATTCTAATTACCTTGAGAAGCTAAATCCGCTCTTTACTCATCAGAACAGTTCAGAGCTGGACAGGTATTCCGACATTTTTAATCGCACATTAAAGGAAAATGTTACATCAAAGAAAAAATCGCTCTTCGCATTCAATTCAAACGCAAACAGGAAATTACGTTCTCATCAAACATACAGCGATGATTCTGAAAATAGATCCAATGTATTACCTGTATTTTTTCCTTCAATAGGATTTGAAAATAACTTTACTTCAGCAACAACAGGTGTGATTTTCAACTCAAGTATGACCATGGGATTTATTCCCAATATTATTCAGTCTGATATATATGCGAAATGGCATCTCGCAAGAAATCTTTATCTTGGTATTAACGCCAACATTCAGTTAACTCCTTTTATGGATCAAATGTTTGAAGGCGCTTTCCCGATAGTTCTGAATATGCAAAATACCGGGTATATTAATGAAGACATCTCATATAATTATGCAGATGTAAGTCAATTAACCGTTGTTGCCGGACCTCAATTTACAAAAGCTATTAAGACATACGCTAATGGAGACAAAATAGTAGTACCCAAAAGCCTGATTACAGGCTTTGATTTTATTCACGCATTTCCGATTGCAAAATTTGGATCCCTTCAGCTTATTACCTCTAACATGATGACATTTTATGACAGGGCGGTTTGGGATGAACAACGCATTATTGAAGGTGACAGCAAACTGTATTTGTCTTCTCAAAGCGGATTAAAAACTGTTTTCCCGATCATCAGAGACATTAACCGGCGTGCATTGTATTATTGGGATGCTCTTTATGGAAATCTGGGATATACTTTCCTTATCAGGGCTAACAGAGAATTTTTTAAAAAACTGCATCCCTGCAACTCTAATTTTTTTACAGAAGTTGATTACAGTCCGAATGTATATATCGGACATTTCTTTCATACCGGATTTGAACTGGGTCACTATAAATCATATCGTTTTTTCAAACGTATGACATTTGATTTTTATTATGAATTTTTAAGAAAATATGCATTTTTTACAATTTCAGCAGGTTTGTAGTAATTCGGGTGCTAAATCAAACGCTCCCTTTGATCAGGGCTCTTCGATGATATGCCTAAAGTGTTCATATCTGTTTTGCCGTATCAGCGCATTGATGACGCCTTCATAGCCACAGCACCTTTTTCTGCGGCACCCTACCACTGTGGAAACATTAATTGTCCCATTCATGCTAAATAATATTTGAATAGAGACCAATTTAAGATCCAGAGCAAGCCTGATTTAAGCATGCATGTACAAAAACAGTTTCAACCCCACCTGTTTAATCTCCCTGATATTATTTTCTTTGATTACAAAACACAACTGAATTGACGGGTATATATTTAATTGTCCCGGTTTTTACTTTGATTGGAGATAAAAATAAAAACTACTACCTTATTATTCGCCTTTTTGTTTTTACAACTTTTTAACTACAGATGTTCTGGCAAACAGGATGTTCAGGAATCTATCAACAATAATCCTGTCCGGATATACCCGAAAATCGTATCCGTTATTCCTCATGACTCATCTGCATTTACCCAGGGGCTGTTTTATAATGATGGTAAACTTTACGAGAGTACTGGTCTCTACAATCAATCTTCACTGCGAATACTGGATACAAATGGAACAATCCTGAGGAAAATTGATGTTCCCCAGATATTTGCAGAAGGGATTACCTTGTTTGAGAACAATCTTTATCAACTTACCTGGAAAAGTCAGTTTGCAATAATTTACTCTTTCCCTGACTTGACTTCTAAAGGAACTGTTTCATATCAGGGTGAGGGATGGGGTCTTACAGGCAATAATTCCTCCCTGATAATGAGCAATGGTTCAGACACTTTATATTTCATGAATCCCGGTTTTGAAATAACAAACAGGGTAGCAGTTACATGCAATGGAACCCCGCTCGAAAATCTTAATGAACTGGAGTATGCCGAAAATAGTGTTTACGCCAATGTCTGGTACAGTGATTATATCTTTGAAATCTCTCATGAAACCGGAATTGTATCCAGAATTATTGATTGCAGCCAGATTGTAGCACAGGAAAAACCGAAATCAAAGGAAAGTGTTTTGAACGGTATCGCTTATATTCCCTCTGCAAACCTTTTTTATATTACCGGTAAAAACTGGAAGCATATTTATTTAATAAAGATAACCTAATCAGAATCAACAATTAAGGTTGAATTAAAAGAGACCTGCCGGTCTTTAAACCAGCTTCTGAAAGCAATGAAGCGTTTTTTTGTTCTCTTGCTATACGAACATTTTCCAGACCACTTATTGCACCTGGACTTCCAAGATCTGCTGCCATATTATAATAATGCTCTGCATCAATGAATTTTTCCAGCCTGAATGCCAGATTTCCTGCATATAAGGCAAGCTCCTTGAAATCAGGAAAATGTTTTAATCCTTCTTGTGCCTCTTCCATCGCTACCATTCCATTTCCCATTTTTTCATGCAACAAACAGATCCGGTATATACTCCAGCGATTTGTCGAATCTTTTGTAAAAATTTCTTTTAAGTAAAAGAGGGCTTTCGAATAATCAGACTGCTTCTCATAAATATCGGCAAGTTGTTGTAAAACATATATTTGGTTTTTTCCATTCTCTGGATACCGCCTTAACCATTTCAATGCCTTGTTCATGTCATCAAGTTCAAGATACATCTCTGCAAGTGCAATATATGACTCCTCTTTGGTTTCATTGATTAAAACCATTTTTTCAAATGTAGCAATAGCTTCAGCATATGCCCCGATTTTTCTATACGAAGCAGCTAAAACCATTAATGCTTTTTCGTTCATTGGATTTAACTGAAGGGCTCTTTTAGCAGATGCAATGCATTTCCCAACATTTTCTAAAGAATAATAGGCTATTGCCAGGTTAAGATGACTCCTGAAAAAATCCGGTGCATAACCGATAGCTGCCTTATAATAAACGATACTCTGAGGAATACTATCTACCTGAAAATAAGTGTTTCCCAGATTAAAATAGCACAGTGCAGGATTTTCACCCTCAAGTGCAGCCTTTTTGTATAGTTTAATCGCTTCTTCAAAATCTGATTTTCCGTAATACTCATTTGCTTGCTCAAGTAATCCTGCAGAAGCAAACAGAACGAAGGATAGTATAACAATTTTTGTATATACCATAGTTCTGTAATGGTATTCTTTTATTCTGTTTTTTATCAGATTGATATTCATAGGTATTTAAGTCAGTTTTTCAAATTTTTTATTCACATTAACTGCCATTATTTTTCACTCTTATTGCTAAACAGATACTTATTTGTAATTAATTACAATAAACACTAAAAATCATCATTAATTTTGCTCCACAGGTGCCGCAACCAGAAACAGATCCTTATGTTCCAGTATGAAAATTTTCGGAGAGTACGTTCCTGCTTTGGTTTTTTTGGCATAGTATTTGAGGCATCTTATATGAATTAACTTCAACGCACAGATTCCATTGAAAGGAAAATCTATGCTTCTAGGAGATACTCTGATTCACACTACAGAAAAATATCCTCACAAAACAGCTGTAGTCAATATGAATCGAAACATAACATATGAGCAACTTAATAAAAATGCTGCATCATTGGCTAACGGATTGATTTCCGAGGGCATTTGTCGTCAGGACAGGGTCGCTGTTTATCTCGAAAATTCCATAGAATCTGTTGTTTCAATATACGGAACATTAAAATCTGATGGTGTATTTTTGATCATAAACCCCCAGGTTAAACACAAAAAACTTTCTTACATTCTTAATGATTCTCAAGCAAAAATACTGGTTACCGATTTCACCGGTATGCAGCAGATCATCAATGAAAAAATTGAATGCCCATCCCTCAAGCTGATATTAGTATCAGATTATGAAATAATGCATGATGGAATAATGCCGGTCACCCTGGAGCAATTCGGAGATTTACCTTTTCCGGTAAAAATTGCTGGCTTTGGGGAATTTATTCGGGCATTTTCTGATTCAGAACCAGTTTCACAATCGATAGATCTGGATCTGGCCGCACTGGCTTATACTTCTGGTTCCACTGGATATCCAAAAGGTGTCATGCTTACTCATGTCAATATGCTTACCGCTGCCAGATCGATCACAAAATACCTGGATAACAGGCCTGATGATATTATCCTAAACTATTTACCATTATCATTTGATTATGGGTTATATCAGGTTTTAATGTCCTGTCTTTTTGGTGGAACAGTAGTACTTGAAAAAGCATTTATATATCCTTACCGGGCTATTGAAAAAATTATTGAAGAAAAGGTCACAGGGTTTCCGATTGTACCTGCCATGGCTGCATTGATTTTACAAATGAATAATTTAAGCAACTACGATTTTAACTCCGTACGTTATATCACAAATACAGGTCAGACCCTGGCGTCTGTTCATATCAACAAAATTCAAGATGTTTTCCAAAAGGCCAAAATTTATTCCATGTATGGATTAACAGAATGCAAAAGAGTTTCATTTCTCAATCCATCAGAAATAAACAACCGTCCATTATCAGTAGGTAAAGCCATTCCAAATACTGAGGTCTGGCTGATTGATGAAACCGGGAATAGAATTGAAAAACCAGATACAGTTGGAGAACTGGTAATACGTGGTTCACACATTATGAAGGGATACTGGAATAAACCGGATG
>DASRQG010000526.1:0-4530 GCA_035645995.1 Mariniphaga sp.
TGGGTGATGAAGGTGGTTTTGCTCCTGCACTTGACGGTACAGAGGATGCATTGAACTCAATTATTGAAGCAATTAAAAAAGCCGGATACAAACCCGGACGTGCAGAAGATAATGGCGATGTATCAATTGCCCTCGACTGTGCTGCGTCTGAATTTTATGACAATGGTACATACGATTACAGCAAATTTGAAGGAGAGAATGGTGCTAAACGTTCACGCGAAGAGCAGGTAGCATATTTGGCTGAGCTGGTTGAGAAATTCCCTATCGATTCAATCGAAGATGGATGTCATGAAGGCGACTGGGAAGGATGGGTAAAACTGAATGACGCTATAGGTGGTAAATGTCAGCTCGTTGGTGATGACCTGTTTGTTACCAATGTTGAATACCTTAAAAAAGGTATCGAATTAGGAGCTGCAAATTCAATCCTGATCAAGGTAAACCAGATTGGTACCTTAACTGAAACAATGGATGCTATTGAAATGGCACACCGTGCAGGTTATACTTCAGTTACTTCACACCGTTCGGGCGAAACTGAAGATTCAACAATTGCTGACATCGCTGTAGCAACAAACAGTGGACAAATTAAAACAGGTTCATTGAGCCGTTCAGACCGTATGGCAAAATACAACCAGTTGCTTCGTATTGAAGAAGAATTGGGAGAAAGTGCTATTTATGGTTACAAGAAAATTTACAGGAAGTAATTTTCCTTTAAAATAAATTAGGCAGGAGGGATTAATTATATTATTAACCCTCCTGTTTTTTTTTGTATATTCTTTACTTACACACTGTATTACATATATAAAATGCCGGTTTCTGTATCAGAAACCGGCATTCATATTTAAATAGAAGTAAATTTGAAAAGCTAATATTTAAAGAAGTTCTCTATTCATCCGAATCGTCCATTTCATCAATTACACGAATTTTATTTTTAAGAAATTCGATCTTCTCCTTTGTTTGCTCAATCTTCCTTTGAACATCTTCAATCAATGATTCAGCATTTTTCGATTTGGCAAAGAACCCGATGTTATTGTCAAGGAGTACCAGATCATTTTCCAATTGCTTCAACTTATTCATGTATTTGTCTCTTTCGAAGCGCATTTTGTTTTGGCCTCTGGTCGACTCGGAGAAAGAAACCATTTTTGATCTGAACTTCAACAGATTCCTTTTTGAATCATCCAACTTCAATTCATCAAAAAGCTTATTAATGGCCTCTCTAAACCTATGCTGTACTTCATCTTTCTTTTTAATTGGAACGTGCCCTATTTCAGTCCACCTTCTTTGAAAATCCTTCAGTTGTTTTAATTTTTCATCGACATCACCATCCGTTTTATAATTTTCAACCTCTTTAATAAGCTGAAGTTTCAGATTCAGGTTTTCAACCTGCTCCTGATCGATCTCTGAAAAATGTTCGGATTTACGATCAAAAAAGTGATCACATGCCGCCCTGAATCTCTTCCATAACACATCTGAATGCTTCCGGGGTACAGGACCGATCTCCTTCCATTGTTTTTGAATATTAATTAAATCCTGGGTTGCCTTGCGCCAGTCAGTACTGTCTTTCAGAGCTTCAGCCTGCAAACAAAGGTCAATCTTCAGCTGCATATTATTTTGCTGCAGTTCTTTATTTTTTGAATAAAAATCTCTTTTAGCATCAAAAAACTTGTCACACGCAGCTCTGAATCTGCTATATATTTTATTATTGTCTTTACGTGGTGCAAAGCCAATTGTTCTCCATACTTTTTGCAAGTTAACTACCTCTTTTGACTTTTCGCTCCAATCTTTGTGATTATTGATTTCAAGTTCATTTATTTCTTCTACCTTTTCACAAAGCGCTTTTTTTGCCTCCAGATTTTTCTTCTGTTCCTGCTTACGGTTTTCAAAGAAATCCTGATACTTTTTATTAATTTTTGCAGTAGCAGTTTTAAACCTTTCCCATATATCATCTTTATTTTCCCTTGGCACCGGTCCTACCTCACGCCAACGGTCATGTAATTTTTGCAATAGGTTAAATGCCCTTATTGCACTAGGCTCAAGTAACAATTCCTCTGCTTGCTCACATAATTTTATTTTTACTTCAAGGTTCTTTTTCAAATCCAGGTCACGCAATTCCTGGTTTATCTTAATATAGTCGTAAAAATTTTCAACATGAAAGTGATAGGTATCCCATAGATCCTTCATCTTGGCCTGAGGAACCAATCCAGTTTCACGCCAGCGCTGTTGCAGTTCCCTAAATTCCTGGAAGGTTTTATTTATTGACTCTTCTTTATGAATTAACCCCTTAATTTCTTCAATGATCTCATATTTCTTTTGAAGGTTTTCTTCCTTCTCCTGCTCGAGTTTCTTATTGTATTCATGCCTGATTTGACGGTATCTTTTCAGCAGTTCTTTCATATCCTGCTCATAAGGATTCTCCTGTTCCTGATATTCCTCCTCGTTACCACCGTCATCAAGGAACTGCTTTTTTTGTTCTTCAGCCTCTTCTGCTGTCTTTTTATAAAAGGCAGCCTTTATAGCTTCCACTTCATCCTTTACATCATGGTCATCGCTTTTGTCCAGAACATCACTTAGTTCATTAATTAACTCAATAAGTGAATAGGATGAATAATCTTCTTCATGAGCCGCTTCTGAAGAATCCTTTTTTTCTTTCTCCTCTTTTAATTTACCTGTTCCGGCAACTCCGCTAACATTAGCTTCTCTTTTATCCTCATTACTTGAAACAGGCTTCTCAGTTTTAGATGCTTCTTCAATACTTTCATCCTGCTTAACTTCCTCCTCACCAGCTTTATCTCGTCCTTCCGGAATATCTGTTTTATCAGGATTCTGACCCTCTGATTGTTCATTATTTTCCGGAGCAGTACCTTCATTAATGTTTTCAGGTTCACTCTCAGCATTTGATTCTGTACCATCAGGAATTTTATCTGATGTTTCAGTTTCATCACTATTATCCTCACCCTCTTCATTTTGCTTTTGATCTTCAGAAATACTATCATCGATAGTATTTTCATCCTCAACATCAGGCACTTTTTCCATATTTTCTCTAACAGTACCGTCAATAAAATTCTGAGTCTCAGATTCTGCTTCTTCAGCATGTAACGTATTGCTTTTCTCCTCATTAGCATCAGTATTTCCGGAAACATCTTCCTCATTCTGCATGCTCTTTAACCCTTCAGGGTTTTTTAGATCTTCAGGTTTCATCTGCACAAATTTAATTACCACTTAAAATGGTATACTTATTATAAGACTACGAAAATAGGTAATTAGACAATAATACTCAAAGAATTTGAAATCATTTTAAATGAGAGCCTTTCGGTATTTCTAAAAAATTCAAAATGTGAAGGCTTACTTTCACTTTGAATTCTAAAAAACATGCTAAACAACATAAAAATCTCAAAAACACTGTTCCTGTTTGACTTGATTAATTCAGAATTATGTAGTATTTTATAACTACTGTAACATTTTGTAAAACAGCAATAAAAGCCGAAATCAAATGAAAATTTTTTTCCTGAGCAATCAAAATTCCTGCAGGAGTCAAATGGCTGAAGCTATTCTCAGAAGCTTTGATAAAGAAATTGAAATTTATTCAGCCGGAATTGATCCTGCCGGGCATGTTAGCCCTGAAGCCATTGAAATAATGGAAGAAATAGGTATAAATCTTGTACCGCATATACCTCAACATTATTCAAAGTTTAAAGACATTGAATTCGACTACTTAATCACAGTTGGTGATGGCACTGTAGAAGAATTAAAGATACCACCTATAAAATATAAAAGAAAAATGCATCTTGGATTTCAAAACCCATACAATCATGCAAAAGATATTGAAGAAGTCAAACACATATGCAGGGAAATCCGGGATGAAATATTTACCGAACTGGAATATTTTTATACCCGGATGCTAAAGCAATATAATATAAAATCAAATTAAGCTGAAGCTAACTTTTCAACCTCCTCAGGATCGATTGGAACTCTCTCTCCCAGCAATTTACTGCCCGTCTCTGTAACAAGAATATTATCTTCCAGCCGAATGCCGCCAAAATCGCGATACTTTTCTACAGCTTCAAAATTTATAAAATCAACGTTAGTTTTATCACTCCTCCATTGATCGATAAGAGCAGGAATGAAGTAAATTCCGGGTTCATTTGTTATTATGAAACCTTGTTCCAGTTTTCTGCCCATTCTTAAGGCATTAGTACCAAATTGTCCGGAAGGCCGGGTTTCATCATCAAAACCAACATATATCTGACCAAGATCTTCCATATCATGAACATCCAGCCCAAGCATGTGTCCCAATCCATGCGGGAAGAACAAAGCATGTGCTCCATTCTTAACAGCTTCCTTTACATCGCCTTTCATCAGGCCCAGTTCCTTTAGCCCGGAAGCTATAACTTCACTCACTGCCTGATGTATGGACAAATATGTTACACCTGGTTTTATTAATTCTGTTGCTTTATTATTTGCTGCCAATACGATATCATATATCTCACGCTGCTTTTGGGAGAACTTTCCTCCAACCGGAGTTGTACGGGTAAA
>DASRQG010000527.1:0-6104 GCA_035645995.1 Mariniphaga sp.
CAGCATTCTTTCAAATTTAATAAAGAATGCAATAAAATTTACTTCAGAAGGAACAATACATATTGGAAACTATAGCGAAGATGAGTTTCTTGTTTTTTATGTGAAGGATACCGGCCGTGGTATTCCACAAGACAAATTAAATTCTGTATTCGAAAGATTTATGCAGGTGGATACCAGTTTAACCAGAGCTCATGAAGGTTCCGGCCTGGGTCTTGCAATTGCCAAAGCTTATGTTGATTTACTTGGAGGATCTATATGGGTCGAATCAGAGGTTGGAAAAGGCAGTACCTTTTATTTTTCAATCCCTTACAAAATGAATACCTCTCATATTAATATTTTAAAAAATATTAAACCAGTTCCTGAGTCTTTCAAAAAAACAATAGTTCTTATTGCTGAGGATGATGATGCCAGCTATCAATATCTCGATATTTTATTGAGAAAAAAGAATATTAAATCGTTGAGGGCATATAATGGTAAACAGGCTTTGGAAAAATTTATTTCAAATCCCGATATTTCATTGATCTTGATGGATATAAAAATGCCTGTTATGGATGGAATAGAGGCAACTAAAGAAATAAGAAAATTGAATGTTTCAATCCCAATTATTGCTCAAACTTCTTACACTTTTTCACGAGATGAGTTAAAAGCCAAAGAGGCGGGATGTAACGCTTATTTAACTAAACCAATATTGCCTGAAGAATTGTTCCGAATGCTGAAAACTTATTTAAAATGATGTAATCCCTTGCCCGTAATATTTTTCGCTCTTTTAATCTAACCCCCTGCTTGACCCCTCGCATCCGGGCGGAATGAAGCAATCTGTTCGCAGAGGCAGTGACGTCAGATTTGGCTGAGGCCGGTCTCTATGATTATTCTATTGTGGTACATGATAGCCCATTATCCGAAGGTTCCAATAACCCCGGTCTTTTAAGCCGGGGTCAGGAACTAACCGAGCACCTTCAATGCCTTTTCAATAGCAGCTTCAATGCCACTGGCATCCTTGCCGCCTGCTGTAGCATAAAATGGTTGGCCTCCTCCGCCTCCCTTTATCTCCTTTCCGGCTTCTCTTACAATCTGTCCCGCATTTAATCCATGCTCTTTTACAAGGTTTTCAGCAATCATAACGGTCAGGCTGGGTTTATCATTTACCACAGCTCCCAATACCAGATATAAATTATCGATTTCCTGTTTTAATTGAAATGCCAGATCCTTAATCATGGATGTATTGTCTGCATCAATTTTTCCAGATATTATATTTATGCCATTTTTCCCGACCACTTTGTTTTTAAGGTCTTGCTTAATGTCTTTAAGTTGTTCCCTGCCAAAAGCTTCTACTTTTTTGGTTAGTTCACTGTTTTCTCTGAGCAGGTTACCAATATTGACTAGTACATCATTTGATCCTTTTACCAATTCCCGTATATTTTTCAGCGTATTTATCTGTTCCTTTACAAATTGCTCAGCGTGACGTCCGGTAATGGCTTCAATCCTTCGTACTCCTGCTGCAATGGCACTTTCTGATACAATTTTAAAAAGTCCGATCTGGCCGGTTGCTGATACGTGCGTTCCTCCACATAACTCAATCGAATTACCGAATTTTATAACCCTTACTTTTTCACCATATTTTTCACCAAACAACATAATGGCTCCTTTTTCCTGAGCCTGCTCCATTGGTACTTCACGTTCTTCTTCACGTACAGCGTTCTCCCTGATTCGTTGGTTTACAATATCTTCAATCTTTTCTATCTCTTCATCCGTTAGCTTTTGAAAATGAGAAAAGTCGAAACGAAGATGCTCTGAATTTACCAATGACCCTTTTTGTTCTACATGTGTCCCTAAAACTTCACGCAAAGCAGCATGCAATAAGTGGGTAGCTGTATGATTATTGGCAGTCTGTACCCTTTTTTCCTTATTAACTACTGCATAAAATGTTGCTTCTGCATCTACAGGTAGTTTTTCCGTTAAATGAACGATCAGATTGTTTTCTTTCTGCGTATCAAAAATGGTTGTTTTAATGCCTTCGGCTTCAATATAACCTGAATCACCTGCCTGACCGCCCGATTCTCCATAAAAAGGTGTCTGGTCGAATACCAGTTGATAAAACGATTTGTTCTTTTGTGCAACTTTCCTGTAGCGTACAATTTGTACTTCTGCTTCAATTTGATCATAGCCCAAAAACTTCGTCTGTTCGGCTTTTTGAAGTTCTATCCAGTCCCCTGTCTCCAACAGGGCGGCATTTCGCGATCGGTTTTTCTGCTCCTCCATTTCTTTTTGAAAGCCGGTTTCATCAACTCCCAATTGATTTTCACGTGCTATTAATGCAGTTAAATCAAGCGGGAAACCATATGTATCATATAGAATGAAAGCTTCTTTTCCCGCTATCTCTTTTGAGTTTTTGCTTTTTGTTTTTGCTATTATATCATCCAAAAGTTTGATGCCGGTCGACAGTGTTCGCAGAAAGGACTCTTCCTCTTCTTTTATAACCTTCTCAATGAGCTGTTGCTGTGCTTCCAGTTCGGGGAATGTTTCTCCCATTGTTGTTCTCAATACATCAGTCAACTTGTAGATGAAGGGCTCTCTGAACGACAGGAAGGTGTATCCATATCTGACTGCTCGTCTTAATATCCGTCGGATAACATATCCTGCTTTGTTGTTCGATGGCAGCTGACCGTCAGCTATGGCAAATGCTACTGCTCTTAAATGATCTGAAATTACCCGCATGGCAATATCCGTCTTTTCGGTAGTGCCATAATCAATACTGCTTAATTTTTCTAGTTGGTGGATTATAGTCTGGAAGATATCTGTATCATAGTTCGAATAAACACCCTGAAGTGCCATACACAACCTTTCAAATCCCATTCCTGTATCCACATGCTTGGCAGGTAATTCCTCCAGGCTTCCATTCGCTTTCCGGTTAAACTGAATAAATACAAGGTTCCATATCTCTATAACAAGTGGATTATCTTTATTTACAAGTTCCCGCCCCGGTAACTTTAACCGTTCTTCTTCCGACCGTAAATCAATATGTATTTCTGAACAGGGGCCACACGGGCCTGTATCACCCATTTCCCAAAAATTATCTTTCTTGTTCCCATTCAGAATCCTGTCGGTTGGTAAGTATTGTTCCCAATATTTAGCAGCTTCATCATCCCTGCTTAAATTATCATCACTACTGCCTTCAAATACTGTTGCATAAATTCGTTCCGAAGGGATGCCCATTTTATCTACTAGAAATTCCCATGCCCAATCTATGGCCTCTTTCTTGAAATAATCTCCAAACGACCAATTTCCAAGCATCTCAAACATAGTATGGTGGTAGGTGTCGAGTCCTACTTCTTCCAAATCATTGTGTTTGCCCGATACTCGCAAACATTTTTGTGTGTCGGCTACCCGTGCCCATTTTACAGGTTCATTGCCTAAAAATATATCTTTGAACTGATTCATGCCAGCATTGGTGAACATGAGGGTGGGATCTCCCTTTACCACCATAGGGGCCGATTTTACAATCTGATGTCCCTTCTCCTGAAAGAAGTCCAGAAAGGTAGACCTTATCTCTTTTGATGTTTTCATTTTAAACCTTTTTTCCGACTTTTCGTTATCTTTTCTTTTATAAATCAATTTTTATAAACGAATTACTTTATATTTAACACGTAATTTGGTAACACAATTAAAAAAATTCTTGCAAAGTTAGGTGTTTTAATTAATTTTGCTTGCTGCAGTATTAAAAATAGCCTTAGTTGTATGGTGAAAAAGAAATATAAATTTAATCCCGACACACTTAGCTATGAACGAGTAGGTATTTCATTTAAAGAAAGAATCAAAAAAATTGTTGCTTATATATCAAGCAGTTTCGGCTTGGCATTAATTTTAGTTATAGTATTTCTGAATTATTATGAAACACCCCGTTCTAAAGAGCTAAAGAGGGAAAACCAACAGTTGCTGAGTCATTATGAATTAATGACACATGATCTGGAAAGATTGGAAAAGGTGTTGGAAGATCTTCAGCAACGTGACGATAATATCTACAGGATTATTTTTGAAGCCGATCCAATTCCTTCTTCAGTTAGAAAAGCCGGATTCGGTGGGGCCAACAAATATACGCATCTGGAAAACTTTAGTAATGCCGATTTAATCATTGAAGCTACACGTAAACTTGATATCCTCTCGAAAGAGGCGTATATTCAATCCAAATCTTACGACGATGTCTTAAAGCTGGCTTTAAACAAGGAGAAGATGCTGGCCAGTATTCCTGCTATTATGCCTGTTGCCAATAAAGATCTAAAACGAACTGCCAGTGGCTGGGGTTATCGGATTCATCCTATTTACAAAGTTAGAAAAATGCACTACGGCATGGACTTTACTGCTCCTGTTGGTACGCCTATTTATGCTACCGGCGATGGAAAAGTGGTGGAAACAGGTGGGTCAAGCCGTACACGGGTCGGTTATGGACTGATGGTTAAAATTGATCATGGTTTTGGATATGAAACCCTATATGCTCACCTTAATTCTTTTAAGGTGAAAGTAGGCCAGCAAGTAAAACGGGGGGATATAATTGGTTATGTGGGGAATTCCGGAGGCTCTACTGCGCCTCATCTCCATTATGAAGTTCACCGTAATGGAAGTGCAGTCAATCCACAACACTACTACTTTAAAGATCTTACCCCTCAGGAATATGAAAGGATGATTGCCATTTCTTCTAACATCGGGCAAACTCTCGACTAATGAATGGTGGTAACGAATAAAAAACAAATAGAAAAGATATTCTTTACAATCGGAGAAGTAGCCCAATTGCTTGGTGTAACTCCTTCATCAATCCGGTATTGGGAAAATAATTTCGATGACCTGAAACCTCAGAAAAGCAGCGGGGGTACAAGATTATTCTCCAAAGATGATATTGAAACCCTGAAGCTTATAAATTACCTCGTAAAAGAAAGAGGCTTGACTATTAAAGGGGCTCGGTTGAAACTGAAACAAAATAGATCCGATACTGTCAATACATGGGAGATTGTTAAACGTTTACAAACAGTGAGGGAAAAATTGGTGGATATAAAAAACGGAATGGAGTAGAAATGGTTCGTATTAAAGATATTGTTGATTATTTAAATTCGATAGCTCCTTCAGCACTGCAGGAAACATACGATAATATAGGATTGCTTGTAGGTAATCCCGAGGCAGAAACAGAGGCAGTGTTAGTAACTCTCGATGTTACAGAGGCTGTGGTTGAGGAAGCTGTTCAAAAAAAATGTGGGCTGATTGTAGCCCATCATCCGGTTATCTTCTCCGGTATTAAAAAGCTTACAGGGAAATCTTATGTTGAAAGAATCATTATCAAGGCTATTAAAAATGACATTGCAATCTTTGCTGCACATACCAACCTCGATGCCGTTCAGGGTGGTGTAAATGCCCGGATTTGCGATAAGCTTCAATTGAATAACCGATCGGTACTACAACCGGTTTCCGGTAAATTGAAAAAGCTGGTTACTTTTATCCCTTTCGAGGCTGCCGAAAAAGTCAGGGCAGCTGTCTTTAATGCAGGTGCCGGACATATTGGCAATTACGATTATTGCGGATATAACATCGAAGGGGAGGGGAGCTTCAGAGGTAATGAGGCTTCAAATCCTTATGTAGGTGACAAAGGTCGTGTCCACTACGAAAAAGAAGTCCGCTTCGAAACTATCTTCCCTGATTGGGCAAAGCATAATATTATTAATGCCCTTATTGAGGCTCATCCTTATGAGGAGGTAGCTTACGATATTTATCCGCTCGAGAATAACTTTGATACAATGGGAGCTGGCATGGTTGGGTACTTGCCTGATCCGGTTGATGAAACAGAGTTCCTGAATATTTTAATGCAAACTTTCGGAAGTGATTGCATTAAACATACAAACCTGCTCGGTAAAAAGGTAAAAAAGGTAGCAGTGTGCGGTGGAGCCGGTTCATTCTTGTTAAAACATGCAATTAATGCCAAAGCAGATTTCTTCGTTTCTGCTGATTTTAAATACCACCAGTTTTTTGATGCCGAAAACAAGATCGTCATTGCCGATATCGGGCATTTTGAAAGTGAGCAGTTTACTAAAGAAATTTTTTATGAAGCACTTGTTAAAAAATTC
>DASRQG010000528.1:0-3317 GCA_035645995.1 Mariniphaga sp.
TGAAGATACAGGCCCGGGAATCTCAGATATTAGTCTTGCCATGCAGGATGGATTCACCACGGCAAGAAGTTTAGGTTTAGGTTTGCCGGGAGCAAAAAGACTTGTTAATGTGTTTAATATTAAAAGTATAGTTGGTGAAGGTACAACAGTTACCGTCATCAGATGGAAAAATGGATAATAACCCCCATATAAAATATATAATACCCGACAGGAGTTTCGCAAGTATTGTAAAGAAAGAAATAAGAAGACAGGCAGAACACATAGAATTATCGCAAAAAAAGATTGCGGAAACCGACATAATAGTTTCTGAATTAATTTCTAACCTTAACAAACATGCGACTGGCGGAGAGCTTCTTATAAAAACCATAGAAGATCTGCATGGGAGAAATGGCCTTGAGTTGATAAGCGTTGACCGTGGCCCCGGCATCAAAGATCTTCAGGAAATGTTAAAAGACGGCAGTTCAACTACCACTACTCTGGGACAAGGTTTGGGAGCCATTAAAAGGTTATCGGACGAGTTTGACATTTATTCACTGCGGGGCTGGGGTACCATTGTATTGTCACGTATATTTGTTTCAAAAATAAGTATCAAACCCAAAAATCAAAAGTTTACATTTCATACAATAATGTTGCCCAAAAAAGGTCAAATGGTATGTGGTGACGGATATAGACTATATCATAATAATTTCGATTATAAACTGATTGCCCTTGATGGCCTCGGCCATGGACCTGAAGCACATAAAGCTTCAGTGGCAGCAATAAAAGAGTTTCTGTCAACAGGACAAATATCGCCTGCTGAAACGATTAAGATATTACACCGGAAAATAAATAAAACACGGGGAGCAGTGGGCATGGTGATTCACCTTAATTCAATAAGCGACTTAGCTTACTATGCAGGACTGGGGAATATTTCAGCCCGCATTTTAGGTATGGATAAAGCCAAAAGTTTAATATCCTACAATGGAATAATAGGTCACAGTATTCCCAATACCCTGCATACAAATCAAGCCGGTTTTCCTCAACATGAAGTTATGATTATTTACTCCGACGGACTAAAAAGCAGATGGGAGCTGAATCATTTGCCTAATATCTTAAATCATGACGGAAGCATTATAGCTGCAGCTGTTTATAAGGATTTTTCACGAAACACTGACGATACACTTGTCATTGTTATAAAAAATATCTGACATGAAAATTACAGTAACTAAATTTGATATTATAAATGAGTTGGATATAGTACTGGCACACAGACGTACCGGGCAACTATGTGATCTTTGCGGAATCGGGTTCTATAACAAAACAAGTTTTATAACTGCGGTTTCCGAAATATGCAGAAATGTAATTGAGCATGCGAAGTCGGGGAAAATTGAATTCAATATAAGTACCGACGGGTCACTGCTGGAAGCGGTTATAAAAGACAACGGTAAAGGCATAGAAAATGTGGACTATCACCTGACACATAATTGCAATCCTGATAGTAAGGGTTGCGGACTACAGAATGCAAAAAAGCTGGTTGATGTTTTTTCAATAAGTACATCTGATAAAGGCACAACAGTAACTTTATCAATGAAAACAAATTCTAAATCAGTACCCATCAATAAAACCATTATTAATGAATGGGCCAACTATTTCAAAAAAGAAGCACCCGCTTCACCCTATGAAGAAATAAAACGTCAAAACGATCAGCTTCTTGAAATAACTGAGCAATTAAGAATTAAATATATGGAAACGGCAGCTCAACTGGAGCAAATTAAGAGCCTTAATTTTCAACTGAACAAATCAAACAAAGAACTGGAAGATTTTGCATCTACCTTGTCACATGACTTAAGAAGCCCGATTGCAAATCTAAAAATGCTGATGGCTATTATGAGTAATACTGACCCGGAGAACAAATTTGAATACCTCGACAAATTAAATAATCAAATAGAGCGTGTTGACAGTATGATTTTGGGCCTCGCTCAAATTATAGATCTTAAAAACACACAAAATGTTGTGGCCACAAAAGTTTATTTTCATGAGATATTTAGCATAGTCAGGGAGGAGTTAAAAAGAGAAATTGAAGAAAGTGGATGCATTATACATACTAACTTCAGTAAGCAATTATATATTAATTATTATGAAGTTTATCTTCATAGTATCATGCTGAATCTTATTAGCAATGCAATTAAATATCGTTCTGAAAAACCACCTCAAATTGACATTACAACCATTAAAGAAGGCGATAAAATCGTGTTAAAAGTTGAAGATAACGGGATTGGAATGGATTTGGAAAAAATAGGTATGCATTTATTTAAACCCTTTAAAAGGTTTAACGATGAACAGGAAGGAAAAGGATTAGGCTTGCACCTTATAAATGGCATGGTTGAAAAAAATGGAGGCACCATTGAAGTAGAAAGTCAACCGGGTAGTGGAACTTTATTTAAAGTTTTTATGGTTGAATATTAAAACAAAGTTGATTGAAAGTTGTAGATATAACGGAGTAGAGTAAAATCAAGATAATGATTCATTTCCAAATCTATGCGTAAGACATAAAAGAAGAGTGATATTTATGATGAATCAGGAAAATTTTTATGTTGTTGGTATAGGCGCTTCTGCCGGAGGTTTAGATGCAGTTCAGCAATTATTTGATAATTTACCGGATAACCCGGGAATGGCGTTTATTATCGTACAGCATTTATCGCCCGATTTTAAAAGCCTGATGCCTGAACTGTTATCCAAGCACACAAATATGGAGATTTTCACTGCAGAAGAAGGACTGGAAATACAACCAAATTGTATCTATTTAAATCAACGGAGTAAAAATCTTGTTCTTAATGGCAATAAATTGAACCTTCCCGAAAAATCTCCAAAAGAAACATTAAATCATCCTATTGACATATTCTTTAATTCACTCGGAAAATTCTATAGGGATAAATCAATAGGGGTGATTCTTTCCGGAACAGGATCAGATGGTTCCAGGGGAATAAAAGCGATAAAAGAAGAAGGAGGTACAATATTGGTTCAGGATCCGGATTCTGCTCAATTTAACGGCATGCCAAATGCAGCTATCTTAACTCATTTAGCAGATTTTGTTCTCCAGCCATACGGTATTGCCAAAAAACTTATTCACTACACAAAGACTAAACCAGATATTGGAACAGAATCAATTGAAGATGGTACAACCGGACAATTTTTTCAAAAAATTTTAACTGAGATCCAGAAATTCTCAGGTGTAAATTTTAAAAAATATAAGTATAATACCTTATTACGCCGGATAGAAAAGCGTATGAGCCTTCAAAATATTCAGTCATTAGAAAATTATTACAAATTAATAGCAG
>DASRQG010000529.1:0-3289 GCA_035645995.1 Mariniphaga sp.
GTATATTTGGGAATAACATGAGATATAATCCATTTAGTCGTTCCGTTCTTGATTTGATAGATCATTCAACCGGAAAAATTTATGATGGAACATCATTAAAATGGAATGAAGATTGGTTGGATTATTCAACAGCCGATAACCCATTACGTCAGGAATATCAAATGGTAGTTTCTGGTGGGTCATCACGTACAAATTACATGTTTTCTTTAGGGTATCTCGATGAGCAAGGATTAGTGAAAAACACAGATTTTCAGCGTTTTTCTGGTCGTGCTAACATTGATTCACAAATTAAAGAATGGTTCAAAACCGGTCTCAATTTGAATTTGGCTGCAAATACATCCAATTCTACAACATTGGGGTCCGACCAAACCTCCAGTTCTGCATTTTCAAATGTATTTTATTCGGCAATGAAAATGCCTCCTATTTACCCGATGTATCAAAAGGATGAAAATGGAGATACCGTTTATGATGTTGATGGTAAGCCTGAATATGATTGGGGTAACGACAGACCTTCTGGTGCAACTCCTGGATGGAATCCTATCGCCAACCTTGAGCAGGATAAATATCTTAGGAAAACGGATAATATGAGTGGAAGAACATATATGGAGTTTGGAGGGCTTGATTATGGAACACTACAAGGTCTTAAGTTCGCCATTAACTTTGGGTTCGATTACGCTTTGACTAAGAATTTGACATATTGGAATCCTGATTTCGGAAATGGAGTGTCAACTAACGGAATGCTGGGTATATCAGATAGAAGAACTTTTAGTTACACATTTAATCAGTTGTTAAGCTGGAACAGGCGATTTGATAAACACCATTTTGATATATTGGCTGGTCATGAGCTTTATGATTACAATTATCAGTATTTATATGCTGAAAAAACTGGTTTTCCATTTGCAGGACTTTATGAGTTAAATGCAGCTGTTACTATTTCAGATGCACAATCATACACAAACGATTACGTAATTGACTCATATCTTTCACGATTTAATTATGACTTCGATGATAAATACTATTTATCAGCAAGCTATCGTAGAGATGGAACGTCTCGTTTCTTTAAAGATGTACGTTGGGGTAATTTCTGGTCACTGGGTGGAAGCTGGAGAGTATCTGAAGAGGATTTTATGAGTGAATATGATTGGCTTAATAATCTTACAGTGAAAGCTTCTTATGGAGTACAGGGTAATGATGCGATTGGGTCATATTACGCTTGGCAAGCACTTTACTCTCTAAATCCCAACCAGAGTGAACCAGGAGCTTCTGTTTCATCATTAGAAAATACAAATCTTAAATGGGAAAAGAATGAAAACTTTAATACAGGTTTTGAAGCACGCATATTAGATAAACTTTCTATATCTGCAGAATACTATAGCAGGTATACACGTGATATGTTGATGGACTATCCTATGGCTTTATCCACTGGTTTTGATTCATATTCACAAAACGTGGGTAATATGAAGAATAGTGGTTTTGAGTTAACTTTATCAATGGATGTAATTCGTAATTCAAGATTTAGTTGGAATTCAACATTAATTGGGTCAACAGTAAAAAATAGAGTACTTAACTTAGCTGATAAGCCTGAAATTATCTCCGGTAACTATATTATCAAGGAGGGTGAAACATTAAACTCTTTTTATTTGGCAGAATCTGCAGGTGTGGATCCGGCAACAGGTAATAAACTCTACTGGGTTTGGGATGAAGATGAAGATGGTGTGGCAGGTGAAAAATATATCACAGACAGCTATCAACGAGCCCAGCAATCGAGAAGTATTGCAGGTAGTCGTATACCAAGCTTATATGGTTCATGGTCAAACAGCTTTAGTTACAAGAATTTTGATCTAAATGTTATGACAACCTATTCGATTGGCGGGAAAATGTTAGATGGGGTGTATTACGGAATGTTATATAATACCTACGTAGGTGAATCTGCCCATATCAACAGAAGAAATTCTTGGCAAAAGCCGGGAGATATAACTTCAATACCGAGAATCGATGTAGGCGGAGCATTTACTACAACACGTACCGGTGATGAGCTGATTGATGCATCTTATTTTGCGATTAAAAATATAACCTTAGGATATTCACTTCCTACTAAATTAATACGATCAATTGGAATCGAGAGCTTAAGAGCAACCTTGACTGCAGATAATATTCACGTTTTTACTGCTATGAAAGGAATGGATCCACAGTATAACTTTTCAGGTGGTACAGGATACACATATACACCTTCAAGGACAATTTCCTTAGGATTAGATTTTAGATTTTAATTGGTGATTTTAAATTTGAAGTTATGAAAAAAATATTAATTATATTTTCTCTGATCGGAGCCATGTTTATTTATAGTTGTTCCGACAGTATTTTAGATACCGTTCCTACTGAAAGTGTATCAGGAACAGATATATTCTCTGATGCCGAGAATGCATTAGTTGCAGTTAACGGTATCTACCGACTTATGTACACTGGGTCTTGGGGATCAGGCTGGGAACCCGAGAATGGTGGCTTACCAGCATTTATTCTTGCAATGGATCTTTTAGCAGAAGATCATGTAATGGACGGAGCAGGATCAGGTTGGTTTTGGTACGACTACGTTTTTGATAACTGGGGTGATTTTTCGCATAATCAGGGTCGTCAATACCAGATGTGGAATTTTTTCTACACATTAATCTCTAATGCAAATTATATTCTTGTTCATGATGGAGTGATTGAAGGTGATGAAGATATGGCTAACTACGTGATGGGGCAAGCCTACGCGATTCGCTCATATGCATACATGAACCTTGTTCAGTCTTATCAGCAAAACGATCCTACCAAACCGGGTGTTCCTATTTATACTGAACCAACAGTTGTTGGAACTGAAGGTCAACCAAGAGGCACTGTACAGAATGTATATGATCTGGCAAACGATGATATTGATAAAGCGATTGAATATCTCGAGAACAGTAGTGTTACTCAAATGCACAAATCTCATATTGATAAGTACGTAGCTTATGGCTTGAAAGCACGCTATGCTTTGGTGCAACAAGATTTTGAGACAGCATTGGCAGCAGCCGAAGAAGCACTAAAATCTCCGGCTTCAATTGTTCCTTTCGAGAATACACGATACGTGAACAATATTGATGCAGCAAACGCAATGTGGGGATTAGGAATTCAGACCGATCAAGCGATGGGAAGCTGGGATATTTTTTCACATATGGATGCAGATAGCGAATCCACATATTCACAGGCAAGACATCTAATCTCTTCATGGTCATATACTCGTATTCCGGAAACTGATGCAAGAAGAGCT
>DASRQG010000530.1:0-2738 GCA_035645995.1 Mariniphaga sp.
GGTCATATCATTTCCCGACACTACTCCGGCATGCATTAACGCAACGCTGGTTTCATATTGCCCCATCACAACTTTTCCACGCTGGCATTGCGTCACATTCAGTATAATTATTTCTTGATCAATGGCATGCTTAATACATTCTGACAACCATTTTTTAGTGGGCACATTACCGGATCCAAATGTTTCAAGTACGACACCTTTTAATCCCGGTATATTAAAGATAGAATTAAAAACTTTACTGTTTATTCCAGGAAACATTTTTAAAATGACAACATTATCATCAAACTTGTCATGTAATTTTAACTCCTTTTCCGGGTTCGGATATTTAATTAGCTGCTTTCTGTAACTAATATCAACACCAGCTATTGCAAGAGCAGGATAATTTACAGATACAAAAGCACTAAACAAATCTGCATCCCGTTTCACTGCTCTGTTGCCCCGGTATAACTCAAAATCGAAAAAAATACAAACTTCCGGTACTATTGCCTTACCATTTGATTTAGCAGCTGCAATTTCTACAGCAGTGATAAGGTTTTCTTTACCATCTGTTCGCACCATACCAATAGGCAGCTGTGATCCGGTAAAAATTACAGGTTTCGCAAGATTCTCCAACATATAGCTTAATGCTGATGCCGAATAGGCCATAGTATCTGTTCCGTGCAATACAACAAAACCATCATACTGTTCATAATTTTCATAAATGACAGTAGCTATTTGTACCCAGGTTTCATGAGTTACATTTGAAGAATCAAGTGCCGGGGTGAATGTAATGGCATCAATTTTATAATTGAACTTATTCAACTCAGGTACTTCGGTTTTAATATGTTCAAACTGAATAGGAGCCAGAGTGCCGGAACCGGGACGCTGAACCATCCCGATTGTACCTCCGGTATAAATAATTAATATGGAAGGTTTTTCTCCTGAAAAACTATTCATTCAATTAATTAACAAAGAATAATCTGTTAAATATTAAACAACTTTCGTGCATTCTCTGAAGTAATTTCTGCTATTTCGTTCACAGGCAAATCATATATTTTAGATAAAGCCTGTGCAACATATACCAAATAAGCACTTTCATTTCGTTTGCCTCTTTTTGGAACAGGAGTCAGGTAAGGTGCATCAGTTTCTAACACAAGATGGCGGAGCGGTACATTTTTTAAAACTTCATCCAGACTGCTGTTGTTAAAGGTAACCACACCTCCGATACCAAGCATAAATCCAAGATCAATGATTCTTGCAGCTTCTGTTTCATTTCCGGAAAAACAATGAAATATACCTTTAAGACTTCCGTCCTGTTCTTCTTTCACTATATTATAAGTTTCTTCAAAGGAATCTCGTACATGAATCACTACAGGCAATTGATTGGCTTTAGCAAGTTTCAGCTGATAACGGAAAGCATCCTGCTGTTCCTTAAAAAAAGATCGATCCCAGTGTAAGTCAATTCCAATCTCTCCGATACCAAAAAATTTTCTTTTGCCAAGCCAATATTCTACTGTTTCTAATTCCTCGCGATAATCAGCTGCTATCGATGTAGGATGAATTCCTAATAATGGAAAACATAAATGAGGATATGCATCAGTAAGATCAAGCAACCTTTTTACTGATCCTGAATCAATATTCGGAAGAATTATTTTCTTTACATCATTATCGTATGCACGTTGCAAAACTTCATCTATGTCATGTAAAAAATCTTCGGAATAGATATGAGCATGCGTGTCAATCAACATGGTTCTTTTATTTTTCAACAAAATTAATAAAGTGTTTTGTCCTAATCAGGTTTCCAATTTTACCATTAGATTAAGTTTTGCACATGCCAAATCCACAGGTATACCTGAACAGACAATACTCTTTATTTTAAAAAACAGATTTTAAATGACACCCTGTGCCAGCATGGCATCAGCCACTTTAACAAATCCTCCGATATTTGCACCTTTCACATAATCGATTTTCCCTGCATCTCCATTTACTTTTCCATAATTAACACACGTCTCATGAATGTTATCCATGATCATCTTCAATCGTGCATCAACTTCATCACGGGGCCATGACAAACGCATGCTGTTTTGAGACATTTCAAGGCCTGATACAGCAACACCTCCGGCATTAACGGCCTTACCAGGTGCATATGTAATTGTTTCTGTGAGATAATCAGCTGCTTCTGCCGTACATCCCATATTCGAAGTTTCGGCTAATAAAATACAATTGTTTCTAACCAACTGACGGGCATCATTAATGTCAAGTTCATTTTCAGTAGCACAAGGCATTGCAACATCAACAGGTACCTCCCATGGCCTTCGGTCAGGAACAAACTTAGCTCCAAATTCAAGTGCATAAGGTTCTACAACATCATTATTGCTTGCTCTGAGTTCAAGCAGATAATCAACCTTTTCATTGCTGACTCCCTCTGGGTCATAAACATATCCGTCGGGCCCTGATATAGTCACCACTTTACCTCCCAATTCATTGATTTTAGTAACTGCACCCCAGGCTACATTACCAAAACCTGACACAGCCACTTTCAATCCATCCATATCCATACCAATACGCTTAAGCATATGTTGCACAAAATACACTGCACCAAAACCTGTAGCTTCCGGACGAATTAAGCTGCCTCCCCAGGTTAAACCCTTGCCGGTAAATACCCCGGTAAATTCGTTCTTCAGCTTCTTGTACTGACCAAATAAATATCCTACCTCACGACCGCCTACACCAATATCGCCGGCCGGAACATCCGTATT
>DASRQG010000531.1:0-3637 GCA_035645995.1 Mariniphaga sp.
GGGAGTGTAATCTAAAGTCTGTCTGATTTATTTTCTGCATTCAAAATTAATTTATTTTCCCATTTTTCAATCGTAAAAGCCCTTCTGTGCTGGATTTCAAATCAGTCAAGGGCGGCGGAAGAATGGAGCCGCTTGTTATACCCTTGAATGATTAGAAATCCTGCTCTTCCTTTGCTTTTAAAGATTAAAAATTAGATATTTATTCTCATCCTGTCTCCAAAAAGAATACTTAGTTGCTGTACTGTTAGTGCCCAGTTATGAACAGGTTGTGTCCATTTCTCACTAATATTTTCAGTAGCCAGATATATTAGTTTCAATAAGGCCATATCATTGGGGAATGGACCTTTTGTTTTAGTTACTTTTCGTATCTGACGATGATATCCTTCTACAGGATTGGTCGTATAAATTGTCCTTCTTATATGAGTATCATATTGAAAATAAGTTGCTAAATTCTCCCAATTTAATCTCCATGACTTTATCACCATTGGATATTTCTTTACCCATTTTTCCTCCAGATAATCTAGCTCTACCTCTGCCTGGGCTCTGTTTACTGCCCGATAGATCTTTTTCAGGTCTCTGGTAAATTCAGGCTTATCTTTATGAATAACGTAACCCAATGAGTTTCTGACCTGGTGCAGGACACATAACTGTACTTCTGAATTGGGGAATACGCTATTAATAGCTTCAGCAAATCCATTCAGATTATCAATGCAGCTGATCAATATATCCTCTACTCCCCGGGCTTTTAAATCGGTTAAAACTCCCAGCCAAAATTTTGCTCCTTCACTTTCTGAGATATATACTCCGATTAATTCTTTATAACCCTTGCTGTTAATGGCTAAAACATTATACACTGCACGGTTTACTACGCGTCCCTCATGTTTCACCTTAAAGTGCATAGCATCAAGCCATACAAAAGGATAGAAGGCATCCAGGGTGCGATTCTGCCACTCCTTTACAAGAGGAATCACACGGTCTGTTATTTCGCTTAAAGTAGAATGGGATACATCGACATCATACATCTTTTTGATGTGATTGGATATATCACGTAAACTATTGCCTAAACCATATAAAGTGATGATTTGAGGGGCAAGATTATCAGCTAGAACACTTTCTCTTTTACGAATTAACTGAGGTTCAAAACTACTTAAACGATCCTGAGGAGTGAGTATATCAAATTCTCCTTCAAAGGTCTTTACTTTTTTTGACTTCCTGCCATTACGCTTATTGCCACGATTACGCTCAGATTCATTGAGATAACTTGACATTTCAGCATCTAAGGCTGTTTCTATAAACTCTTTTAATAGTGGAGCAAATACTCCATCTTTGCCCGTTAACGACCGGCCATTCCGCAACTGCTCCAGTGCTTTGGCCTGCATTTCTTTAAATTCTGTAGGTTCCATAATTATCTGTTCCAAAAATAATATTATTGGACAGACTTTAATTTACACCCTCAAATACCCTCGAACAATACTTCTTTTATTGAATACTCAGTATAATATAATATGATGTGCCAGTCTGACCGTAATTACTATTTGAATCTAAACTATGTAAACCGGTATGTTCTTTTCTTCAATAATTGAACAGAGAACAACAATTAAGTAATTCAAAAAATTCAGACAGGAACAGCAGCTTAAAATTTTGCAACCAGTGGGATTTTTCTGCCAAATCCAAAAGCTTTAGAACTGACCCTTAATACAGGTGGTGCCTGAAAACGCTTGTATTCATTAATATTAACCATTTTTACGACATGGTGTACCATACTTGCTTCAAAACCTTTAGAAATTATTTCTTCGGGTGTCAAATTTTGCTCAATAAAGCTGAACAGCAATTCATCCAGCAGTTCATACTCGGGAAGAGAATCTGAATCTTTCTGATCTGGTCTCAATTCAGCGGAGGGCGGTTTCACTATGCTATTTACAGGAATAATTTCCTTGTCACGATTAATAAAATGTGCAAGTCGGTAAACGTCTGTTTTATAAACATCAGCAAGAACGGCCAAACCACCGTTCATATCTCCGTATAATGTACCATAGCCTACAGCACATTCACTTTTATTTGTAGTATTCAATAGAATATTTCCGAATTTATTCGAAACTGCCATCAGTAGTGTTCCCCTGGTTCTAGCCTGTATGTTTTCCTCGGCTATGTCGGGGGTAGTATCCTTAAAAATATCACGTAAAGCAGATTCATTTTGATCGACAACTGCCTGAATGGGTAACATATCATATTGCACCTTTAAGTTTTCAGCCAGCTTCCTGGCATCAACAATACTATGCGTGGAGGAATACTTAGATGGCAACAACAATACCCGTACATTGTCATTTCCCAGAGCATCGACAGCCAATGCGAGTACTACGGCAGAATCAATTCCACCCGAAAGTCCCAGAATGGCCTTTTTAAATTTCATTTTCACAAAATAGTCGCGGATACCGAGGACCAGGGCATCATATATTTTCCTGATTGTTTCAGATTTTGGCTGAATCTTCACCCCTCCCGGGTCATCTATATCAACTACCTGAAAATCTTCCTTAAAGTACATCAATTCCCTGATTATTTCACCATGATTATTAATAAATACAGACCCTCCGTCGAATATAAGCTCTGTCTGTGCACCGGTTTGATTGACATACACGATGGGGACATTGTATTTTTTTGCTTTAGCAATGAGGACTTCCTTACGCCAGTTTTCCTGATTATACGAAAATGGTGAAGCAGAAATATTAACCACTAAATCAGGTTCCAGTTTTAAAAATTGCTCCATCGGGGCAAGTCTGTAAATATTTTTCCTTCCAAATTCATTGGATGTTGGCTGCTCATCCCAAAGATCCTCACATATAGTAATTGCTATACGTTTGCCTTTATACTGCACAATTTGAAAATCGCTGTTAGGTTCAAAATGGCGATATTCATCAAAAACATCGTAGGTAGGTAATAATGTTTTTTTATGTACAGACTGAATTCTTCCTTCTGCTAGAAAATAAGCTGCATTATAAAGTGCCTTTCCCTTATTCTTTTCATTGATTTGTGGGGCACCTACAACCGCTGCGATACCGCTACACACTTCTGCAACTTTTAAGACTGTTTTTTCGGCTTTTAAAACAAACTCCTTCTTCTCCAGTAAATCATGTGGATAATATCCCGTCACAGAAAGTTCGGAAAATACAATCAAGTCGGCACCCTGAGTTTTTGCTTTTTCGATTGAATGAACAATTTTCCGGGCATTTCCATCAAAATCTCCAATTATATAATTTAACTGAGCAAGGGCAACTTTCATATTTTCATATATTTATGTTCATTTTACGATTTCTACACATCCATTATTTGCTGGAGATTCAGCAAATGTCACATTTTTGAATCAAATTCACAATAAATTGGTTTGTGTAGCCTATTGAATTTAAAAAAATAACAAAACTCTGATTATGATTGAGGTGCATATACTACCACCATTAAGATTTAAAATCTGGATGTACCACTGTTAATTTTGCTGGGTCTGAAATGATCCAACTTTAAACTTCATTATCTTTTTTACGATTTAGAACAATACGTTCATGAAAATTCTGCTAATTAAATAATTCAGCATAGAAGGTCATCCACATTCTTTAATTGTTTAAACAATCCAGTTCATGATTTGCAG
>DASRQG010000532.1:0-2660 GCA_035645995.1 Mariniphaga sp.
CATAATGAAAACAATAATGGAAGTTATTGCCATTTGTGTCTTTCTTGAGTGGCTGGTGCCAATAATGTTTAAGCCCGTAAGTATTATAACTGTTATTGCAGCGTAAATAGCGGGGCTGAAACTGCCTAAATTATATATTAGCGTAGCATAATCACCCAGAATAAAAGATACCAGAGCCAGGGAACCTGTTTGAATTACTGTCATCCTGCCCCAGCTGAATAAAAAACCAACAGGTCTGCCAAATGCTTTGCTCAAAAAATGGTATTCCCCACCGGAGTCCGGATTTGATGAAGCAAGTTCGGCATAGCATAATGCTCCAATTAATGAAAGTAATCCTCCTGCCAGCCAGAACAGAATAAATTGTAAACCACTATCTGAGTTAATGGCAACAATTTGTGGAAGTCTAAAAATTCCAATGCCTACTACTACCCCCACAATTACTGCAACTGAGCTAAAAGTAGTAAAAGTTGGGAGCGGACTGCTTCCCAATACTAATTTTATTTTATTTGTCGTCATGCTGGTAAATGGCCTTAAATTAGTTGGTTGATGCTTCCCATGTTTCAATGTTGTTTTTGTCACCACTTCTTACCTGAATGGTTCCATATATTTTTTGGCCTTCAATTCTGCCATGGAAAACATAGTGAGCACCGGTGGAAGAATTTTCTGCAGTGAACCAGATTCTATCCCCTTCAAGCGAAGGATTGGAAATAGTATAAGAAGTATTTCCTGAAGAAAGTTCAAGCTCAATTTTCTGGAACGTTTGTTTTACGTGCATCGTGAAGGGTTGGTCTTGAACATTCCATTTCCAGGTGCCTTCAGCCTTGGCTGGTATCACCCAATAATGGATATCACTGTTGTTCACAACAATTTGTTTGTCCGGTTCCCAGTCATTCATATTAAAATAGTACGAGACCACTCTTGTTCCGGGTTTAAGTTTTTCAAGCATAATGGGCCGAAGCTTCATATTCACCGAATTCAGTAAATACATAGTTACAACCGTAGCTTTTGAGAAATCTGTGTCGAATAAATTACCTTCAACAAACATAACCTTATCATCAACCCCGGCTTTGGCGGCATTTCTTTTTGCCTCATTAATTCTGCGTGGATCAATGTCAATGCCATGCCCAAATGCTCCCTTTTTTCCTGCTGCAATTACTATACGGCCGTCACCCGATCCCAGATCTATTACATAATCACCCGGGCCTACCCCTGCAATTTTTATCATTTCATCAACCGTTTCGTAAGGGGTAGGTACAAAGGGAACATCCCTATGCTGTCCTTTAATGGGTAATGTGCCTGCCAAAAGAAATCCAAATAAAAAGAAATTAATTGCTAAGAAGTATTGTTTCTGAATTGAATGAAGTAAGCTTAATAAAGGTTCTTTCATTTCGTAAATCTTTAGTTTTTATATATGTTCAAATGGATTACAAGTTAACAAAAATGGCGAAGGAGGAATTCAATTTTATGAAAATATCTTAATAATAGTTCTTTTGGCTCATCTGCCATTAAATACCCAATGAATATCAGATAAGGAGAATTGTAATTTAGACAGCATCAGTTATTATTGATGTGTTCAGAAAGTACTATGGGTATATTATTACAAAATTATTATTACCTGTAAATATTATTTCCATAGTTTGCCCATTCCTCTTCAAAATACCGGGCATCTTCTTCATTTCTTACCTCAACAGCAAGAACAATATCTCCTTCTTTTATGCCTTGTTCATATTTTAATGCCCGTTCTTTGGGCATTCCGGCTCCCACAAGTGCTCCTATAATCCCTCCAGTTATCCCACCCGCTCCTGCACCTGCAAGCCCGGCTGCTACCGGACCTGCTATTACTATGCCCAGTCCAGGAATCAGTAAACTGGTGCCTATAGCTGCCACTATGCCTGCTGTGGCACCAATTACGCCTCCTACAGTTGCCCCGGTTCCTGCACCTTCTTTTGCTTTGTTTCCGATTTTAGATTCTTTCGACTTGTCATCATTAAAATAGTTTTTCATGCTGTCTTCCGACATAATGATGTTTATGTCATTATCTGAATAACCTCTTTCGCGTAACCTTTTATAAGCACGTTCTGCACTCTCAAGATTTTTAAATGAACCGGTTAAAAAAACGGGTTTTGTTTCCATGTGTGTTATTTTTAAAAATACTTTTAACTGTAATTGGTTTCGTTAAATGTTCTGTCTTAAATTTTACAACAAGTCCATATACATTATGGTTTATTATTTAAGCATTATACGATAAGTTCCTTTAACTCAATTCGGCATATATGCTATTTCAGAGCAATAGTTTCATATAACTTGAATCCGGACTGGGATTGAAGAATTATTTGCGACGAAAATAAAATAACCGTATCTTATTAATCCCAAATAGTTAACTTAATTGTTCAAACACATGAGTATAAAATTAGGACATAAAATATGGGCTATCCCTGAAGGGTATATTCCAGGAAAAAGCAATGGCCCGGCACCGGAATTTACGAGCCATGAAACTGCATGTATCTTAAATGCAGGTGACAAAGATGCAGATATTGAGATTACAATTTATTTCACTGACAGGGATCCTGTAGGCCCTTATAAAGTAAAAGTACCCGCAAAAAGAACGCTTCATTTGCGTTTCAATGAACTAAACGATCCGCAGGAAATTCCCCGCGATA
>DASRQG010000533.1:0-2157 GCA_035645995.1 Mariniphaga sp.
TAATGGTAGTTTTTACCGGTGTCTTATCGAATGTTGCTTCGGATATAGGATACATTTTGATTATTCCACTTGCGGGAGTTATTTTTCATTCATTGGGGCGACATCCAATAGCCGGAATGGCTGCTGCTTTTGCTGGAGTTAGTGGAGGGTTTAGTGCAAATATTCTCATTGGTACAATTGATCCGTTGCTTGCAGGATTATCTACCGAGGCAGCTCAAATTCTTGATCCCGAATATGTAGTTATGCCTACTGCCAACTATTATTTTATGTTTGTTTCTACTTTCATGATTGCTGCTATGGGAACTCTGGTGACAGATAAAATAGTTGAACCGAGATTGGGTAAATATACCGGTGATGTGGAACCCGAAGAAATTACACAGCTTAGCGCATTAGAACGGAAGGGGCTTCGTAATACCGGCATTGCAGCATTGGTATGGTTAACAATCATGCTTATTGGTGTAATTCCTGAAGATGGATTGCTAAGAGGTGAAGATGGCTCAATTTTACATTCACCACTACTTAGAGGTTTTATAGCATTTCTGTTTTTAATAGGTGCAACGCTTGGCATAGTGTACGGCTTTACTGTAGGCACTTTTAAAAAATCAGCAGATGTGATTGAAGGTATGAATCAAAGTTTTAAATCGCTTGTTTCATTTTTAGTACTTGTTTTCTTTGCCGCACAATTTGTTGCATGGTTTCAGTGGAGTAATTTGGGCGTTTTATTAGCAATAAATGGAGCTGATCTACTTAGTAGCCTAAATATAGGTCTGATTCCTTTAGTAATTATGTTCATAATATTTTCAGCTTTTATAAACCTATTTATGGGCAGTGCATCAGCAAAATGGGCTATTATGGCACCAATCTTTATCCCTATTTTTATGTTATTGGGCTATTCACCCGAATTGTCGCAAGCAGTTTATAGGGTAGGCGATAGTGTAACAAATGTTATGACTCCAATGATGAGTTATTTCGCTTTGATAATTGTATATTTCCAGAAGTATCAAAAGGATGCCGGATTTGGATCCATTGTTGCAAACATGTTACCATATTCTATAACATTCTTTATTGGATGGGTTATTCTGCTTATTATATGGATATTACTTGGAATTCCTTTAGGACCTGAGGCTCCTCTGTTTTATAATATTGGTCAATAAATAATATTATTCAATTTAAAGTTTGAGGGAATATATCTAAATGATGATATATTCCCTCATATTATTTTACAATATACGATAAGTTAATCTCTGTATTTACAACAGGCTGGTAATGCATCGTACGTAGCTTGATCAGCTTTGTATTTATCAGTATCATGTCCTACAGCCGCAATTTCTTTGGCAACTGCATCGGCAGATGTTTTATTTGGATTAAAATCTAAATGAAGTTCCTGATTTTCTTGAACCCATACCGCTCCAAGAACTCCTTTTACCGATTTGGCAGTCTTCTCTATGCGATCTTTACACATTCCGCAACTGCCTCCTACATAAAACATTACATGTTCACCACCTGTAGCAGGCTGCATATTTTGAGCATCGTGGGCTGCACCAGAGGAAGTATCGCTTCCATTCATAGTATGACCCTCATGTCCGGTAACTGCTCTGTCAGGTGTTTCGTTCATCATGCTTTGCTTGCCGGATAATTGAGCACTTGCATCGATTACATATGCTCCGTTTGTAACTATTTCATCACCATCATTGATACCTGACAGTATAACGTAGGAGTCTCCCAGAGACGGACCAAGTTCTACTTTACGAAGCATAAATGCCGGGGTTTCTGTATGTTGTTGCTTTACATATACTATTGAGCGTTTCCCTGTCCATAAGATTGCTGACTTTGGGATTACGAGTTCATTGTTATATTCATTTAGCTGTGCATTTACAATTGCACTTGCATACATTTCAGGCATTAGTTCTCCTCTTGGGTTTGAAGTTTCAACACGTATCTTTGCTGTTCTCGTAACCGGATCAAGTATTGGATTTATAAAAGAAATAGTCCCAGTAATAGTTTTACCCGGCTGAGACTGAAGAGTGTACTCCAAGTTATCGCCTTTCTTCAAGAAAGGAAGATCAGATTCATATGCATCAAATACTGCCCACACTTTCGAAAGGTTTGCGATATCAAACAGAACAGTTCCTGGACTAATATAATCACCTTGGTTTA
>DASRQG010000534.1:0-2338 GCA_035645995.1 Mariniphaga sp.
AAAAACCGCTTCTTTTCCTTAACATCAATTCAGTACCCAATTCTACTGCATTAATTTGGGATCATATCGAAGATGCTCCCGGCAAACCTTGTCCAAACCCGCGAGTTATTCTTCCACGTGATATTGTGGATAATATTGTTAACCGGCCGGTATCAGCAGATATTAGGAGCTTTGGGATTAGAACTCCGTTATGCAGCAGAGAGAATCCATCGTATGGTATAGTCGGACTATTCCATATCCTACCACCGGCATTAGCCTGGCTATGGCGGCTGGTTTCGCCCAGAGGCCATAACAATCCCAGTATTGTTGGAACAGGAATGATGGAAAGTGAAGGGGTTGGTTCATATTGGCCTTTTGCAACCGGTAAAAGAATTACACATGCCAATCTGTTGCTCGATCAGATTATTAAAACTCCCCGAACTACCTTTACTCTTGTCCCAAATCAGAATATAGGTGTGTGGCAGGTTGGCTTCAGGCCACAATTATTGATGAGGGAATATCTAACACGCAGGGGTGAAGCCAAATTGCGTGACGATCAATATCAGCCTGCAAGATGTAGTCTGCTGGGATATGAGCTGAATTATCTGACCATCGAAAGCTCAAAGATTCCAACCCGTTTTTTAAAAGTCTATCATCAGACCGAAGTTGGAAATGAAGGTTATGATGAGGGAGCAGAAATACTCAAACAGTTTTTTAAATCTGAATTACAAAAGTATCTGAAGGAGGATCTTTATAAAACTGGTCGACGTATTATTGAAGCTTGTCTGGATGATGCTACCGTAGAAGATTATAATGAAATTGTTCCGATGAATTATCAATATTCATTTAGTCAGTTGAAAGATATTGAAGGATAATTTCAGATTTGATTGAAATAGATGGGCTGGTAATAATGTTTTTAGGTATGACCATGATAATAGCACCAGCCTTACTTTTATTTAACAGTGTCTGTAAGCACGTTAATATCTACGTGATAGCAGTTGTCTTTACTATTGATTGTTAACACTGCTTTACTTCAACAAGATGCACCACTTACAACTCTGCCTAAATATATTATATTTGTGATTTCATCAGATAAACCTGGTATTAATAAATAAAAATTCAGAACAGCTGAATCTAATTTACATTTTTTAATGAAGGATTATAGTTTAACAAACCTGCGAGAGTTGGAAGCCGAAGCGATATATATTATCAGGGAGGTAGCAGCTGAATTTGAGAATCCTGTAATGCTCTATTCTATAGGGAAGGATTCGTCGGTAATGGTACGATTGGCCGAGAAAGCTTTTTATCCCGGAAAGGTGCCTTTTCCTTTAATGCATATTGATTCAAAATGGAAGTTTAGAGAAATGGTAGAGTTTCGGGATCAATATGCAAAGGAAAAAGGGTGGAATCTTATAGTGCACTACAATAAGCAAGGCTTTGAAGATGGAATTGGCCCATTTTCTCATGGTAGCAAGGTACATACTGATGTAATGAAAACACAGGCCTTATTAGAAGGATTAAGTAAATATAAGTTTGATGCTGCATTCGATAAAGCAAGGCGGGATGAAGAAAAATCAAGAGCCAAGGAACGCATCTTCTCTTTTCGTGATAAATTTCATCAATGGGATCCAAAGAACCAACGGCCCGAACTTTGGGATATATATAATGCCCGAGTGCATAAGGGTGAATCGATTCGTGTATTTCCTTTAAGCAACTGGACCGAGTTGGATATATGGCAATACATCCGACTTGAAAACATACCGATTGTGCCGCTTTACTATGCAAAGGATCGTCCGGTTGTTGATATGGATGGCAATTTGATTATGGTTGATGATGAACGAATGCCTGAGGAGCTAACTGCTAAAGCTACTATGCGTAAAGTACGCTTCCGCACGTTGGGCTGTTATCCTCTCACAGGTGCCGTGGAATCAGAAGCCGATACAATTGAAAAAATTGTAGAAGAAATGATGACGGTCACCGTGTCGGAACGTACCACCCGGGTTATCGACTTCGACCAGGAGGCAAGTATGGAACAAAAGAAAAGAGAAGGATATTTTTAAGTTATCTTCCCTGCCTCGAGGAAGAGAAACAGAAAATTAGTTCAATTATAATGACCGAATTTAAGAATAATAACAGCAGTAATGCTGAAAATAATAAAGTGATGGAACCTACGAATGCAGGCCTCGATATCCGGGCATTTCTGGATCAGGACCAAAAGAAGGACCTGCTCCGGTTATTAACTGCCGGATCGGTTGATGATGGTAAATCAACCCTCATTGGAAGGTTAATGTTCGACAGCAAGATGTTGTATGAAGATCAGCTTGCAGCCCTTGAGCGTGATAGTAAGCGTGTTGGACAT
>DASRQG010000535.1:0-10564 GCA_035645995.1 Mariniphaga sp.
TCAATGGTATTGCCACAAGAACAATAATCAAAGGATTTTGAATAATTGTTCCTCCCTGAAAGGCAAACAATAAAACTAATGTAAGAAGTAAGGCTATGATGGAAACAGGTTTAAACTGTGGGAGAAATACACTTTTAAACCATTGTACACCTTTTCTTTGAATCAATATTTTCTGGCTAAAATAACCTGCAAGTAAAGGTACCAACACAAATATCACAACACTGGCAATCAAGGTATCGTATGGAACCTGAACGTTGGTAATCCCTAAGAGTATACCTACCAAAGGTACAAATGCAATGAGTATAATCAGATCGTTAACCGATACCTGAACGAGCGTATAATTTGGATCACCATCAGTGAGGTAACTCCACACAAACACCATTGCTGTACAGGGAGCAGCTCCAAGTAAAATTGCACCGGCAATGTATTCACCTGCCATTTCAGGTTCTATTATAGCTGCATAAATTTTTGAAAAAAACAACCAGGCAAAGAATGCCATCGTAAAAGGTTTTATCAACCAATTAATTATAATAGTTAAAATTAATCCCTTTGGTTTTTTGCCAACATTCTTAATGCTGGAAAAGTCAATCTGTAACATCATCGGATAAATCATCATCCACACCAGTACAGCAACAGGAATATTAACTCCTGCAATTTCAAATGTGCTTAACAACTGCACGTTTCCTCCGGCAATATGGCCAATTACTATTCCTGCTACTATACAGAGGGCAACCCATAATGAAAGATACTTTTCAAAAAATCCGATGCTTCTTTTCTGTTTATCCATATTATTTTACACCCGAAATTGTAATACTAAAGATTCCGTTATTCGATTGCCTGAAGGTGTTGATTCCGGTAACATCTAAATATTTTGTCAAAACAGAATCCGGAATATTAATTGGTTTCTCCTTTTTAATTTCAATATTTTTAAATCCGGGTTGTTTAATGATATTCACATAATCATCTTTCAGAATAGCACCGGAAACACAACCTACATATAATTCAGCAGCTTCTTTCAGTACTTCAGGAAGACTGCCATACAGTACCACGTCAGATATGCAGAAATGGCCGCCAGGTTTAAGTACCCGGTAAATTTCTTCAAATGCTTTATGTTTATCAGGCACAAGATTCAGAACGCAATTGCTGATTACCACATCGAAAGTTGATCCTGTTAAAGGAATATTTTCAATATCACCTACAATAAATTCTATGTTGTTATAACTTGTTTTCTGAAGGTTTAAATTTGCTTTTTCTAACATTTCCTCAGAAAAATCAAGGCCAATAACTTTTCCTGTGTCACCTACAAGTGAACGTGCAACGAAACAATCATTTCCAGCTCCACTTCCTAAATCCAGTACAACATGTCCCTTCTGAATCCCTGCAAACTCAGTTGGCAATCCACATCCAAGCCCCAGATCTGCATCAGCATTATATCCTTCAACATGAAAATACTCATCACCAATCATACTAAATTCTAATTGGCCACAGCATCCTGAAGGTTCACAACAATTATTATTTACGCTCAGCACCGATTGCCTTGCAATAGAACTATATTTTTGCTTTACTGTTTCTTTTATGTTTTCTGTTTTCATATAAAATATGTTTTTTGTGCACTTATTTCAATCGAGGTTTAATTTCATCGACATACAACTTATAAAATGATTCTTTAATTTCATCCCGCACCCGATAATATTCATTTTCAATGAACTCAGGAGTTCCTGTGGCATGAGACGGATCGTCAAAACCAATATGAAGCCTGTGTTTAACTCTTCCAATAAAAGCAGGACAAGCTTCATTGGCTCCCCCACAAACAGTGATTACATAATCCCATTCATCATTCAAATATTTCTCAACCGGATCCGAAGTATGTTGACTGATATCAATTCCAAGTTCCTTCATCACCTCCACTGCCTTTCGGTTGAGCTTGCCTGAAGCTTCAGTTCCTGCCGATTCCACGGTTAATCGTTCATCAAAAGATTTTAAAAATCCGTGTGCCATTTGACTTCTGCAGCTGTTGCCTGTACATAGAATTAAAATTTTCATATGCTTAAAATTGTTTATTTTCAAAAGTATAATATGGAACTTGCATAAACTTTATAAATTCTCTTGGGTGTAAGTAACACATGCTCGTTTCATATAAATCAAGTCATTTAATATTTAGTTATTAATTAACCGTTAATCAACTTTTTTAAAATGCCTGGTGAGCAACAGGGTGACATGACTTACAACTCATTTTGACTGAAGTGTTTTTAACTTTACCCTCCTCACTATGGCAGGAAATACAGCCTACAGTAGTATCATTAGCCTGTTGTTTACCTTTATATTCATTATTAGTAAGCTGGTTAAGGGAAATAGTAGTCATTTTTGCCACATCTGCCACCAGCCTTCTGCATCTTTCTTTACGCTCATTGCTTCCTACAGTAAATCCGGATACTTTACACCAATTTGTATTAGAGGCATGACACAATATTGAATTCGAAGTGCTCATCACAGGTACATAATCGTATATCGCCTTCGATGGCTTGAATGTAGGGAATGGTTCATTTTCGTACCATTGGAACAGATCTGTAATAATTAGATCCAGCACCGCTTTATCGGAAATAAGTAATCCCATAATAGCCGCAGCACCATTTAATGCTCCGCATACAGAACCATAACCTCCAATACCTCCATGCCCATATTTAAACATGTGGACAGGGAATGATGCATAAGGCTCTCCATATTTTTCAGCAAGTTGAGAAATGATACCCTTTACAGTAGCATACATACAACTCCCTTCACTGTAGAAATTATATGCCATTTGTGCAGTGGAATCCGGATCGAGCGTACTATAATTCCACTCACTGCCATTACTGTTGTAATTAATCAAACCAGAAGGTACTATCGAATGATTCTTAGGTCGCGATGCCATAGATAGTGAAAATAATCCGGCGCTACTTCCTACTATAGCACCTGTTACTAACCTCATCGCATTACGTCTGTTCATATTTGTTAATTTTAGAGTTCCTGTTTTACATCAAATTTTTATTTTCTTCTCACCTCATAAGATTTACAACAACAAGTTAAACACAAATCCAAGCACGATAATAAAAAAGGTTATAGTAGTAAAAAAAATGGCAATCAACCTCCAGGTCATTACCTTCTTAAGCAAGGTTGCTTCAGGGATTGAAAGGCCAACCACCCCCATCATGAAAGCAATGGCTGTACCAAGAGGAACACCCTTAGCAACAAAGACCTGAATGACCGGTACAATTCCCGCAGCATTTGCATACATAGGTACTGCAAACACTACAGCAAGAGGAACGGCATACCATTTATCAGCTGACAAATATCCTGAAAAGAAATTTTCAGGTACATAGCCATGCATGGCAGCACCTATAGCAATTCCTATAATAACATATACAAGAACCTTTTTTACAATCTCCCATCCTTCCTGAAAAATACCTGGCAGTTTGTCTATCAGGGTTATTTTGTCGGTTTTCCACTGTAAATTATTTTGTGTGGTATTTTTCTGAATTTGACGCACCCAATCAGTAAGGTAATCATCGAGCTTAAACCTGCTCAAAAACATCCCCCCAAGAGTTCCTAGCAAAATACCTCCGGTAACATAAATTATGGTTGCTTTAATCCCAAATAAGCCCAGAAACATTACTACAGCAACTTCATTTACCAAAGGAGAGGTAATTAAAAATGCCAAAGTTACACCTAAAGGTAACCCTCCGTTTATAAAACCTATAAATAATGGAATTGATGAACAGGAACAAAATGGGGTGATGGCACCAAAAAATGCAGCAAACAAGTATTGAAGTCCGTAAAGTTTTTTGGTATTCAGATAATTCTTTAATCGCTCAATGGGGAAGTAGGTATTTACAATTCCCATTAATGAACTGATCAAAAAAAGTAAGATTAATATTTTGAGTGTATCGTAAATAAAAAAAATCAAAGCTTCAGAAAGATGCTTCCCCTGCTCTAATCCTACAAGTTTAAAGATCAGAAAATCAGCCAGGGGATGAAGATTATAGTACAATACTATTAAGGCAGGCAGAGTAATGACAACAGCTAAGATTATTTTCAAACGCCTGCGCTTTATTTCTGAGTCAATAACTGTATCAATTCCTGTTTTTACAAATGTCATTCTTTCAAAAATTTATAGGTATACCTATTTCATAATTATCATAACAATAAAATTATTTGATTAATAACTGCTTGATTTCTTCGGTAGTGAGAAGACTTCCGGAAGAAATTACTTTTTCATCTACTACAATACCGGGTGTTCTCATAACCCCATATCCCATGATTTTCATAATATCCTCTTCTTTTGTAATTGTAGCATTTATGCCCAGCTCTGAAATTGCTTCACGGGCAGCATTCTCAAGCGATTTACATTTTGGACATCCGGTTCCTAAAATTTTTATTTCCATATTAATAATAATTTAAGTTTCGAAATTCGTAAAATATCGAACATTTTATATAAAAAAATTATATACCCAAAATTTCAGCTATTATTGATTTGGCTTCAACCCAATTCTCTAAGTTGAGGCAATATTTTATTTTTGGTGTTTCAATTTCACCCTGAATTAAACCTGCTGATTTCAATTCTTTCAGATGTTGAGACAATGTTGATTTGGCGATAGGAAGTTCCTCACTTAAATCGCCACTGTAACAGCAGCTTTGGTTCGATAGTAGCTGTAATATATAAATCCTGACCGGATGACCCATTGCTTTAGCATACCGGGCAGCTTTTTCCTGTTTACCAGTAATAGCACTTTGACGCTTCATTATTCATTTCGTATTTCTACGAACAAAGTTAAATTAATTATTTACTGATGCATATTCTATGGCATTTTATTTTCATTAAATAACAAACAATCGTAACAATTTGTAATTGATATACAGATCCTTCCCGACTTATTAAGTTGAATAAAATGAAAACATAATCTGGATACAGATACCCGGTTACTTCATCCCTAAAAGAAATAATATAAAATACTCCCAGTATGAATAAAAGTCTTTACTGTTACTTTGCGACAATCAACTGAGGCAATTTTTTCCATGCCCGAATGAGTAAAATTGATACTACAATAGCTGCCATCAAATCTGCCAACGGATATGCAAGCCATATTCCAGTTATTCCATAAAATTCAGGAAGAATAAAAAGTAAGGGAATCAAACCAATTACTTGCCTGAAAAGTGTTAAGAACATAGCAATTTTGGCTTTGCCGATGGCTTGAAAAAAATGAGAAGCCACCACCTGAAATCCTATAACAGGTAATGCTAACAGTACAAGTCGTAACCCATGCACCGAAATAGAATAAAGCTCGGGGCTATCAGTGTTAAATAATTGCACAAGTAATCCCGGCATAGATTCCACCAGTACAAATGAAATCATTGCGATTATTGTTGCTGCTATTAGGGATATGCGCAGTGTTTCCTTAACCCTAATCACTGATTTAGCACCAAAATTAAAGCCAATAATTGGTTGGGAAGCCATATTGAGAGCAACAATAGCCATTATAATCAGTGACAGCACAGAATTTATAATTCCCATTGCCCCAACGGCAAGATCTCCTCCAAATACAATTAACTTACGGTTAATAAGCCCTTGCACAACACTGTTAGCAATTTGCATTGTAAAAGGTGCCATGCCTATAGCCACTATTTCATAAGATATATCCCGGTGAATATTTATATTTTTCCTTTTCAGCTTTATAACAGACTTTTTACCTATGAAATGAGCAATTACCCATATAGTAAGTATAACCATAGAAATAACAGTAGCGTAAGCTGCACCTTTGACTCCCATATCAAACCAAAATATAAAAATTGGATCCAGAATTAAATTAGTTCCTGCACTTATCAACATGGAGTACATAGCAATTCGGGCATTTCCTTCGGAACGAATGATGTTGTTCATCGAAAAACCTATAATCATAAATGGTGTACCTGCAAGAATGATATTTAAATAATCATTTGCATAAGTGAATGTTTCTTCTGTAGAACCAAATGAACGTAAAATTGGCACTTTGAAGATATAAATCAGGATCATAATAAGCACTGATACAAGAACCATTAATGTGAAGCCGGTGCCAAGTGTTTTCTCAGCCCTTTCTTTATTTTTTCTACCAAGGCTTATTGACACATAAACTCCTGAACCGATTCCTATAAGCATACCAAAACCCATCATGATAAGCATAATAGGAAATACTACTGATATCCCGGATAATGCTTCAGCACTAACACCTTGTCCAATGAAAATTCTGTCAACTATATTATAAAGAGCATTTACAAAAACACCTACAAAAGCCGGAATGAAAAACTTCAGCATTAATCTGCCAATTTTGGCATTCCCTAATTCGTTCACTTTTTCCATTTCGGCAAAGTTAATGAATTACAATCTGTAGTATTAGATTAAAAATCTGAGTCTTGTAAAACACCTTCCATCCAATAGATTGATTCAATGGCATTTATCGAAAGATTCATAATCTGATAAATTATTCATGTAAACTGAATGTAAAAAAAATCAATACTTCTTACAACTATTTATTCATGAGACAGTTCACCAAAAATTGATTATTTTTGCCCATTCAATTAACTTATATGAAACAATTGAAAACAGATAAAGAATTAGAAGCAAGATTATTGTCAGCAAGAACAGTCACTGTGTTATCAGCACTCAATGAAATAAAGGAAAGAGGAAATGCAGCTTATCTCCCCCTCCTGTTCAGCCTGCTAAATTCTAATCCTGAACCGGAAGTAGAAAAGGAGTTAACAAACATACTCGGAACATTAAAGATTAAAGATGCTATTCCTTTTTTAACAGATGCTTTATTGGATCCAAAGTTTAAACCGATAAGAAAAGAACTTATCATTGCATGTTGGCAAAACGGGTTAGATTACAGAAGTTATCTGCCATTATTTATAGATATTATTATTAACGAAGATTGGGAAACAGGGTTTGAGGCCTTTACAGTAATTGAAAATATGGAAAGTTTCCCTGATCAACAATTGGTTGATCTCTCTGTGGAAAAAATTAATTCTGCTCTACCACAAACAACAGACAGAAAAAAATACCTCTTGCAGGAAATTCTACTTTTAATTTGTTAATCATTTAATCCTGTTAAACCTCAAAAAGCTCTTATTTGAATTTGAAAGCATACATTACAGTTCTGGTTGTTATTTTATTATTTGAGATAAAAGGCATTGCACAAACAGAAAGTGGATATCTTCCTTATTCAACATCATTGTTATTGAATCCGGCATTTGCCGGCCATCAAAAGAAGTCAGGATTTGCGAGTACCTATTTTCTGGAAGCAGAAACCAATAACATTTTAAATCATGAATTATACCTTACCTACGATAAGTGGTCGGAGCGACTCAATGGTGGCACTGCATTATATTTTTATCACGGACTGGAAGGTAAACTGAATACCAACCATACAGGAATAGGTTATACCTATGCGCCTCAGTTTGGATTCAAAGCAGGAGCCTTAACAGTTGCCCTTAATCTGAATTATTCTTTTTATACAAAGCAGTGGTTGGTTTTTCTGGTGGATGAAATTGTAGATAAGAGAAATGCACCTTATGAGCCACCTGGAATACATTTTATGCGCTATAATATGTTTATCCCACGTGTCGGTTTTCTTTGGAGCACAACAAAATTGGTTACAGGAATATCTACAACATATAGAAACCGGCATCACCTGGGGCAGATGAAAAATCTATATGATCCCGAACCATTTCAATTGATTTTTCATATTTCACCAATGCTAAGTGGTAATCAAAATGGCCTTCTTTCAAAACCATACCGTTCAATACCGGAGTTAATTACCATGGTTTCGCGTCAGAAATTTTTTACACGATTAGGAATCAGGCTTGAACGAATTAATAATATTCTGGCACTATACCTACAAAATGATTTTAAAAATGAGTTGCCCGGGGTTGCAGGACTTTATGGAGTAAAATTTAAAAGCTTAAACTTTAATTTCACAGTTGGCACCACATATGCAATTAAAGAAAAAAGTTTATCCCCATTTGGAGAAATCAACTTAAGCTTAATCATTCCGCACAAGGTCTTAAAGAAAGCAAATCCCTGGGCACCAACAAAAAAAATATTTTAAACATATCGGGGTATGACAAAAGGATTCTCCTATCAAGTTTTCTTGATATCATTCACCTCTTTAACTTTTCATGGATGAAGAAATATTGAATCATAAAAATCTATGATTTGATTCTTCTTTTTCCTTTTTGACTTCCACCATTTGCCACGGTACAACAAACCTTACATGCGAAGGATCATGTTTAGTTGTCCGATACTGGTGAATTCCAAGAGGCATGTAGTTTTCACCTTCTCTCCTGTATCTTGTTATTGTTTTCATACCCTTTAATACGTAATTTCCGACATAAGGGTTTAACTGAAAGAGACACAAAATGCATAAAGATTAACTTTGCAAGTATAATAATCCAAAAAATAGCATATTATATAAAAAGTATAATTGTCAGACTATCAATAAAGTTTCACTTGTAGATATCCGACAAAATTTCAAAATGCGACTATTTCCGAATTCTCATTAATATATTTGGTTAACAACTTATAACCTTTATTAACAGTAAGTCAAAGACCTATAAAATACATCTACCTCTTCGCCTCGAAATATTTCAAAAATTGGGAACGTTCGTAAATCACCGGATCCTTTATTTTACGATATGACAATCTGCCGCGGAACTCACTCAGGTTATTAAAGTTCCATTTATTCATAAAGTTTTCCAATTCTGAAAGGATGGACGTTATAATTGAGTTTCCGTTCAGATAAAGAGAGGAGCATAACTGAGTTACCTTGGCTCCGGCCAACAATTGTTTTATTACAGCATTGCCATCATGGATACCTGTGGAAGCTGCTATATCAATATCTTTAACCTGAGAAGAAACCAATCCAACCCAACGCAGGGTATGTCGAATTTCTGCAGGAGAACTAAAAACTTCAGCAGCTGTAATTTCCAGTTTATTAAGATCAATATCAGGTTCATAAAACCTGTTAAACATTACCACACCTTTAGCACCATTAGCTTTCAGCATATCTACCATGCGGATGATGTTACTGTGGTACATACTAATTTTAACTGAAACCGGAATAGAAACAACCTTTTTGACATTGTTCAACACATTCAGATACAATTGCTCAACTAAATCAGGATCTTCATTCCGGCTGACAGGCACATAAAAGATGTTCAGCTCAAGTGCATCAGCTCCGGCATCCTGAAAGTTCCTGGCAAAAAAAGTCCATTCATTGGAAGAAAAGCAGTTGACGCTTGCAATGACAGGAATTGAAACAGCTTTTTTAGCCTCTTCAATCAAATTCATATGCCTGGTAACCGTATTACTCTGCAGATAGTTTTTAATATAATCCTCTGCTTCTGGATATCCACTGTTATGTGAATTCTGTTCCAGCATTTTGGCAACTTCATTATTAATTTGCTCCTCGAAAATCGATTTTAACACCACAGCACCAATACCGGCTTCCTCGAGTTTTTTAATTTTCTCAACAGAATTAGTAATTCCTGAACTTGCTGCCACCAATGGGTTTTTCAATTTCAAACCCATATATGACGTTTCCAAATTTGCCATTGTTTTCAGATTAAATTTTTTTTAAATTAGTTGATTTTACCGTGTACCGAAAATTTTACTACCTACACGTACTATAGTACTCCCTTCATTCACAGCAATATTATAATCGTCAGACATACCCATTGATATCTCTTTAAAATCTGGGTTATTGAAGAAGAATTCAGTTTTCAACGTTTCAAATATCAACTTTAAACGTTGGAACTCTTTATGTAACTGAGAAGTATTATCTGTAAAGGTTGCCATTCCCATCACTCCTGCTATAGAAATATTATGCAATGCCGAATAGGATTCAGATTTCAGCATCTCCATTACTTCAACCTCTGAAAATCCAAATTTTGAATCCTCCTCCGCGATATGAAATTGAAGCAGACAAGGCACAATCCGGCTATTATTCCTGGCTTCTTTGTTTACCGCTTTCAATATTTTAAGGGAGTCAATTCCGTGAATCATAGAGATAAATGGCACAATGTATTTCACTTTATTTGTTTGTAAATGACCAATAAAATGCCATTCAATGTCCTTAGGAAGTGCTTCATATTTTTGAACCAACTCCTGTGCTCTATTTTCTCCAAATATTTTATGCCCGGCTTGATATGCTTCAAGTATCAATTCAACTGGCTTAGTTTTGGAAACAGCAACTAATTTGGTGCCCACAGGTAGTGAATTCTTAATTTCAAAAATATTCTTCCCAATGTTCATTCTCTTTCAATTTTCAGTCAAAAATAACAATTATGCCGGGATTAGCAGATAACATGTGTAGCAAATTCCAGATAATAAAGTTAACATTCCCGGGGTAATTTTCAAATAATCAAACTTATAAATATCGTCTGGCTAAACTTTCGGTTCTGAGATATTGAAATATAGCTTTAAAACTAGCTGCCTTGAAATTTCATCTTATATTTTTAAAATATAATAACTTTGCTGAAATCAATGAAGAGAAAG
>DASRQG010000536.1:0-2334 GCA_035645995.1 Mariniphaga sp.
CAATTCTCCGGGAATGTTCGTTCCCATATTTCTGATGTTCAGATAGTCCAGGTAGCTTTCAAATAAATATTCACCAGTAATAATTATAATAATAGTCCAAAAAATAATTTCCTGCATTTCAATTACAAATTTTGAAAGGCAAAGTTAACAAAACTTCGTGCTTATAATACAGCGAATGGTTACCCTTAATGAAGACTATAAGTTCATTGGCAGAAGTGAAACCTCTATTTTTTTCAAACAGATGAGCACTACAGGTGTACAATTCTTTGTATTAACCTTATATTTGTTTTCATGAATCATAATCCACTTAATTATACGTCATGAAACCACTAGCTATTTCTCTTTGTTTAAGCATGTTAATCACAATGAATGTCTGCGGGCAGGCAAACAAAGAATTTGATACTCCTATACAGGTATTGGTGTTCTCCAAAACCATGGGATACAGACACCAATCTTTGTCGTCAGGCATTAAAATGCTTTTCGACCTCAGTCCAACTCAAAACTGGATACTTACTTCAACCGAAGATGGTTCATTTTTTAACAATGATTTTCTTTCTGGTATTGATGTGGTGATTTTCTTAAATCCAACAGGAGATGCATTAAATCAAGAAGAGCAGGCTGCCTTTGAAGATTTCATGAAATCGGGCAAAGGAATGGTAGGTATACATGCTGCTGCCGATTTTGAATATGAATGGCCTTTTTACGGGAAACTTCTTGGAGGCTGGTTCAAAAATCATCCACCTGCACAAACTGGAACTGTAGTTTTTGAAGATCATAACCATCCGGCCATGATTCCTTTTAAGGGTATGGATACTTATACCACCTTTGATGAATGGTACACTTTTAAAGAAAATCCACGGCCAAATGTAAAAGTACTGGCAACAATTGATGAAAAGAGCATTACAAAATTTAATAACGACGACTGGCGTATGGGTGACCACCCCATTATCTGGTATCAGGAAACAGAAGGAATGCGTTCTTTTTATACCGGATTCGGTCATACCCATGAAGCATTCCAGGATGAGAAAATAGTTGAACACATTAAAAACGCAGTCAATTGGGCTGCTATGCGGGTGAAATAATACAATTGATTTTGATCTGATACTAAACCATAAAGAAATTGCTTTTATAAAATCCCCACCTCATTTAAGATTAAAATATCTTCTAATTTCTGATTTAGGTATAGATTTCTTAATATTGTAAAAACATTATCAGCACATGAAAGTTGTTTCAGCCTTATTGATTTGTATCTTCTTTACATTCTGTCAATCACAAGACAGAAACACAAGTTATCAAAATGATACAGGAAATAATTTATCACAAAGTATCGGAACTGCTGAAAAATATTCTAATGTGACAGAGCCTGTTGTTAACAAAAGCAATATGGTTTTCATACCTGGCGGTGATTTTCTGATGGGAGCCCGAGAAACTCAATTTGCAAGAGCCGATGAATTTCCTGTTCATAAAGTAAAGGTAAACAGTTTTTATATTGATCCACATCCGGTTACCAATGTACAATTCAGAGCATTTGTGAATGCAACCGGTTATGTTACAACTGCTGAGAAGCCTGTTGACTGGGAAGAATTAAAGAAACAATTGCCACCAGGAACTCCCCGGCCGGATTCTTCATTGCTGGCACCATCCTCATTGGTGTTTATCCCTACCAATCAGGAAGTCCATCTGGAAGATGTTTCACAATGGTGGAATTGGGTTCAGGGCGCTAACTGGCGACATCCCAATGGTCCTGAAAGCAACATTGACGGTATGGATAATTATCCGGTGGTTCATATTAGCTGGGAAGATGCTTCAGCCTATGCACAATGGGCGGGTAAGCGGCTTCCAACAGAAGCAGAATGGGAATTTGCAGCCCGTGGGGGTAAAGACAATTATATTTATCCATGGGGAAATGAACCTGTTGACCAGGGTCAGGCAAAGGCAAACACCTGGGATGGAATTTTTCCTGTTGAAAATACCCGCCTCGATGGATATGATTTTCTGGCTCCGGTAGCACAATTCCCGCCAAATAACTTCGGACTCTATGATATGGCTGGTAATGTTTGGGAATGGTGTAACGATCTATACCATGCTGAATATTATACTACTTTTCATCCTGAAGAAACAGCTGATAATCCTACAGGACCAAATGTAAGTTTTGACCCTATGGAACCAAATGCAAAGAAAAGAGTAATCAGAGGTGGCTCATTCCTATGCAATGATTCATACTGTTCAGGATTCAGGGCTTCTGCCAGAATGAAAAGTACTGAAGACACCGGAATGTCTCATTTGGGTTTTAGGTGTGTAGTTTCAGCTGAATAAAATAAAACTCTAAAAAAT
>DASRQG010000537.1:0-2948 GCA_035645995.1 Mariniphaga sp.
AAGTACATGGATAAACAGGCTGAAGAACTTGAACAAGAACTCGAAAATGCTAAAGTGGAACGTGTAGGTGAAGGCATTCAGATCACAATGGAGTCAGGAATTCTTTTTGGAGTGGATTCATATGCCTTAAAACCTGATGCACAGGAAGAACTGAAGTCAATGGCTAATGTTCTTAATAATTATCCTGATACTAAAATCAAAGTTGACGGTCATACAGACAGTACCGGTTCTGAATCTTATAACCAGTCACTGTCAGAGCGAAGAGCAAAGTCTGTGTCCGGTTATTTACGTTCACTAGGCATTAGTATAGATCGAATTACTGAACAAGGGTTTGGTGAAAGCATTCCGGTTGCCGACAACAATACCGTTGAAGGAAGAAGTTTAAACCGTCGTGTGGAGATTGGTATTATTGCAGATGAAAATTTAAAAGAAGCTGCTGAAAAAGGTACGTTATAAAAATCGTCTATTTTAATTAAAAAATGGACTTCTGAAGCTTTTAAGACTTTTGAAGTCCATTTTTTTTGTCATCTTCATAGAATATTTTAAAATTTGCTATCTGTTGTCATTTTAAGAAACTTAATCAATTGATACCAAATCGATACGTTAATAATTGGAAGTAGATATCATCGTTTAAGATGCTATTCTGACTTGTATAAACTATTTACCAATGAATACAAAACATGCTGTTCTCGTAGCCTTTTTCTGCCTTACCCTTCTGTTTATATCCTGCCGTAGTAGCGAACAACAGAAGAAGCCGGTAAATTTCATAGTGATATATCTTGATGATATGGGGTATGGAGATATTGCCAGAACCGGCGCCATAGGATATCAAACACCTAATATTGATAAAATGGCGAATCAAGGTGTTTTCTTTACACGTTATTATTCACCCCAGGCAGTTTGCACAGCATCGCGTGCAGGTTTACTTACAGGGTGTTATCCCAACAGAATAGGATTAACCGGAGCATTAGGCCCAAAATCGAATATTGGAATTTCAGATGAAGAGGAAACAATTGCTGAAGTGCTTAAAAAGAAAGGATATGCAACCGCTATCTTTGGAAAATGGCATCTTGGAGTACAGAAACAGTTCCTTCCTACGCGCCATGGTTTCGATGAGTTTTTTGGAATCCCCTACTCTAACGATATGTGGCCGCAACATCCCGGAGGTGCTCATTTGTTCCCCGACCTTCCTTTGTTTGAGAACGATTCTATTATTAATCCTTCTGTCACTGCTAACGATCAAAAGAAATTTACTACCTGGTTTACTGAACGTACTATCGATTTTATTAAAAGAAACCAGGAGCAGCCGTTTTTTATATACCTGCCCCACCCGATGCCTCATGTACCGCTTTTTGTCTCTGAAAAATTTGAAGGTAAATCGGAGCAGGGCTTATATGGAGATGTAATGATGGAAATCGATTGGAGTGTCGGCCAAATATTAAATACTCTTGAAGAAACCGGACTCGATGAAAATACACTTGTTGTTTTTGCTTCCGATAATGGCCCTTGGATCAATTATGGCAATCATGCAGGAAATACAGGTGGTTTGCGTGAAGGGAAAGGTACAACCTTCGAAGGTGGTCAACGTGTACCTTGTATAATGATGTGGAAGGGTAATATTACCCCCGGCACTGTAAACAACAATCTGATTGCCGGAATGGACATTCTGCCTACCCTGGCTGAAATAGCAGATGCTCCTCTAACTGAACATCAGATTGACGGAGTAAGCCTCCTTCCTCTGATAAAAGGAACTAATCCGGAGTCCCCCCGGAAATCATTTTGGTACTATTACAGACAAAATAGTCTTGAAGCTGTGCAGGATGGAAAATGGAAACTTGTATTCCCTCATCCTGGAAGAACCTATACCGGGTTTACCCCGGGAAACGATGGGATGCCGGGAGAAGTTAATCAGAATTATCAATATGAAGCCGGTCTTTATGACCTGCGAAGAGACCCGGGGGAAGATTATAACCTTATAGAGGATTATCCTGAAGTGGTTGAACGACTTGAGAAATTAGCTGCAGAAGCACGACAGGAACTAGGTGACCAGTTAACAGGTGACCCGGGATCAGGAAGAAGAGAGCCTGGGAAGGTGAAATAATTTCTGCTTTCGATACAATGAAATAAGAGTTGTTCAAAATCAGCTATCAAGGGTTTATGCTGAAGTCATATCAGAAATTAATTAATACAGCATCACAGTAAAACCTATGTCATAACTTCATGATATGAAAAGAAGAAGCATGCATACCTTTTATCAACTTCTTCTCACCCAAAGTGGTTAAAAAAATAAGACTCAACTAACATTTCCTGTATGCTTCATTATCTTTAAAGAAAATCACTTCTAAAAAAAGTAAGCAAATGAGCTTTAATTACTTCAAGGCACATGTTAAATTTGAACGTGATGGTAAAGTATATATCCGCATTAACATTTTTGTTTTTGAGGATCAATAAATTTTTTTATCAGCTTAGAAAAACAGATTTATTTACCTTTGCCATTAAAATATCTGAATATAATCGCTAAGAAGAATGAAAAAGCTTTCGCTCGTTATCTGTGTCTTCAATGAAGAACCCAACATTAAACCACTTGCCGATCAAATACAAAATGCTTTACAAAATATCGACTTTGAAGCAATCATGGTAGATGATGGCTCAACTGATGGAACGCGTAAGGAAATTTTAAAGATCAATGATAACCGCTTTGTATTGTTGGAACTGAAAAGAAATTACGGCCAGAGTTCTGCCCTTCAGGCAGGCATTGATTATGCTTCAGGAGAATATGTTGTACTCCTGGATGGAGATTTACAAAACGATCCGGCTGATATACCACAGATGCTTAAACTGATGGAGGAGGAAGAATGGGACATGGTAGCAGGTGTTCGTGCCAACCGCAAAGATGGCATGTTTTTAAGAAAGATTCCTTCAAAAATTGCAAATTATATGATTCGCAA
>DASRQG010000538.1:0-13578 GCA_035645995.1 Mariniphaga sp.
CAGTTGAAGCCATACAGCAGACTCATTGGGCATGAAATAAAAGGCAGGCAATTAGCAGGATTACCGGATTTAGAGGTACAATTTATAGCCAGAGACAACAAAATTACAGATCCCAAAAAAACAAAAATTGCGCTTCAGCAAAATGATGAAATATTGGTAACCGGACATTCCGATCAGCTGAATTATATACTCATGCATAAAGAAGTAAAGCTGAAAGGCATTGAATATTTAAAGGATGAAAAACAAGAAGACTTAAAACAATATGAAGTAGTTCTTTCTCCACGCTTCCCCTGGTTGGGCCAATCGGTTACAGAATTTAGTTTTTTTGATCAGTTTAATGCAGTAGTACTGGCTGTTCATCGCAATGGAGAAAGAATAACAGACAACATCAGGGACCTTAAATTAAAGGTAGGAGATAATGTAGTTCTTTTAGCAACCGAAGAATTTAATAAGACCTGGGAATCATCACAGATGTTTTATCTTGTAAATTATGTAAGTCCTTTTCACCGTGATAAAGGCACACGGGTAAAATGGATTGCTTTGGCGATATTGTTGTTAATGGTAGCTGCCATTATAGTAAATGAACTGGTCAATTACAGTTTTGGAATGGACCTGAATATATTTATTTATGTATCGATAGCAGCTATGCTAATGATTTGGTTAAAAATACTGCCACAACAAAATTACACGAAAGCAGTAAGCTGGGATATGCTGATAGCTATTGCTTCAGCATTTGCAATAGGAAAAGCAATGCAAAATTCAGGAGTTGCCAATCTTATGGCTGCAGATGTAATAAGTATTGTACGATCGATAGGCCCGGTAGGTGTTTTGGCAATTATATGGTTGATCACATCATTGTTAACAGAAATCATCACCAATAATGCAGCCGTAGCATTAGTATTTCCGATAGCTGAAATGGCAGCTCAGTTACTTGGAGTAGATTCCCGGCCATTTTTTGTTGCAATAGCCATTGCAGGTGCATCCAGTTTTATTTCAGCGAGGGGATATCGTGCAAATCTTATCATAAAAGCTGTAGGCAGATATTCGGGAAATGATTTTTTACGCATTGGAGCACCAATGCAAATAATATCTTTTGTATTAAGTGTTTATCTGATACCTTATTTTTGGGCGTTTTGAATCTTAATGTTAAATCTTCCTTTTCACATAATTTAGCTCTAACTCCCTAACACTTAGTAAATACTAATTTTATTTTTATTGATTTTAAATATCCTTAATAAATTTTTTTGATAGATAAACAAAATGTAATAGTTTTGCCCCTGATTATAAACCTGTCTAAATTAAAACCAGATAGAATGTTTTTCACTGAACTGTTTCAAGTGATTATAGCCTCCACAATAGCATTTATAGTTTCTGTAGCTGTAATCCCATCCATATTAAAAGTTGCACGGGAAAAAAAATTGTTTGACCCGCCAGATGAAAGGAAAGTGCATACGGCCTCTATACCTCCACTAGGTGGTATCGCCATTTTCATAGCATTTAACCTGAGTGTAATATTTTCAATGCAAAGTCTTACTGATTATTCAATCCGTTATTTGGTAGGAGCTGTTATTATCATGTTTTTCCTGGGACTAAAAGATGATTTGATAAATATTTCAGCACGAAAGAAATTTCTTGTACAAGGTATTGCTGTCTTCATTTTGTTTTTCTTTGGAGAACAGAGCATATCTAATCTGCATGGATTTATGGGCTTATATGAAATTCCACTGCCTTTAAGCGGGTTTATAACATTTTTCGTAATGCTCTCTATCATAAATGCATTTAACCTGATAGACGGGATCGACGGATTAGCTTCCGGCCTGGCCATATTAGCATCTTGTACACTAGGTACATGGTTTTTAATTGCAGGCCATTCGGAATATTCTATTTTAGCATTTGCTTTAGCGGGAAGTTTAGTTGGATTTTTCCTATTCAATGTATTTGGAAACAGAAATAAATTATTTTTAGGAGATACCGGCTCATTGGTAGTAGGAATAATTATTGCAGCATTAATTGTAAGGTTCAATGAATTCAATATAAATAAATCGGTGATTCATTCCATCAATGCAGCACCATCACTTTCATTTGCCATAGTGATGGTTCCGCTTATTGATACTTTGCGAGTTATGACAATTCGTATTCTGTCGGGCAGGTCGCCATTCTCTCCCGATAAAAACCATATCCATCATAAGTTATTGCAATTATACCCCAGCCACTTAACTGTGACATTAATCATGTTATCATTTAATATAATAATGATTTCACTTGCCTTTATTCTGAATAAATATATGCCAAGTGTGACTTTGCAGTTTATGATTATTTTTACATTAAGCATATTTATGTCGTTCTTGCCATCTTATATGGTTAAATGGCTTCATGTAAACCAAATTCAAAAGGAAATAACACAAAATAGAATAAATTATAATTTCAAAAACCTGGAATCGAATCAAATAAGCTCCAGGAAAAAAATGCCACAAAATGTTTAAGCATTTTTAAGGCTCAATAAAATCTATAATTGTTACCTTTGCCAGCCAGAAAACTTTTAAATTGATGATTAGGAAACACCTGAATTATACCATTATCTACAAACTTTTAATTGTATTGTTTGTACTTTCGGTAACCTCATGCAGTACGCCACTACATGAAGTAACGTATCTGAATAATATAGAAACAGATAAGATCCTAAGTAACGGGCCCGCACCTGAGGCATACAAGATAAGGCCGAATGATCAGTTATTCATACAGGTAATAAGCGATGATCCATTAAATGCAGCCTTTTTAAACCTGACAAACACTCAGGGAAACACCGGCAATTTAGGAAGTTCGGCCAACAGTTTAGAATTGATAACTTACCTTGTTGATGAACAGGGTAATATATCTTATCCTCAGCTCGGGGATATAAATGTGGGAGGATTGACCACTGCAGAAGTTAGTGATATTATACAAGGGAAAGTGAACCAGTACCTTGAAAGTGCTTCTGTATTTGTAAAACTTGTTAACCGAAACATAACAGTACTTGGAGAAGTTCGCAATCCGGGTCAGAAATTGATGGTAAAAAACCAGCTGACAATTTTTGAAGCACTTGGCACAGCAGGAGATATTACAGATTATGGAAACAGGCAAACAGTAAAACTTATTCGTGAACTTCCGGAAGGAAAACATATAGCAGAACTGAATCTTACTGACCCCAACCTGATCGCATCACCATTTTATTACGTGTTACCTCATGACATTGTATATGTGGAGCACAGCACAAAGATTTATGGGGCTAAGAATATGCCATATGCTGCCCCACTTAGTATAACCGCATCGATAGTATCGATTGGGCTGCTTATTTTAAACCTTTTCAATTGATTCAGTAATGGAATTAAATTCACACAATACAAACAACAATAATGTTCAAACTACAGCTGTTGAAGACGACAGCATAGATCTGAAGAAAATCATATTTAATTTTCTCAGAAACTGGTACTGGTTTGTTATAACCGTAATGATTGCACTATCAGTAGCGTTGTTATATAATAAATATGCAACACCGGTTTATGAAATAAATTCAACAATTCTGGTAGAAGAAGAAAATTCAAGTTCTTCGTTGGGAGCCGGAATGGGTGGCCTGTCGCAGAACATATTCCAGGGATTGGGTGGCATGGGAAGCATGCAAAACATTCATAATCAAATGGTAATATTGAATTCAACTCCAATTGTATCACGCACTCTGGAGGAACTGGATTTTGAAGTAAGCTATTACACCCAAAACCGTATGCAAACAGTTGAGAATTACAAAACAACACCGTTTCAGGTTATATGGGACAATCAACATCCTCAATTGATTGATGCTGAATTTAATATTTTTATAGAACCTGGTGGTAAATTAGAAATTACAGTTGATGGCAAGGATCTAAAAGTTTATAGTTATGAGGAAGATGAAGTATTAAACGAACTACCGGAATATTCATTTTCCTCAAAAGTAGATCCGGGAGAAACTGTAAAAACAAATGAGTTCTCATTCAGGATACTGCTCAATAACAATTTCGATCCTGATGAAAGTAATCATTATAAATTCAAATTTAACTCAAAACGCTCGTTGGTTAAATCTTATAAAAACCGGTTACAGGTTTCGTTAAACAATAAAGAAACTTCGATTATAAACCTCAACCTGCGTGATTACAATGTTAGAAAAGGAACTGACTTTTTAAATAAGCTAACACAGATATACCAACTGGATAACCTGGAAAAGAAAAATGAAAATGCAAATCGCACCATTCATTTTATAACCAGTCAGCTTGAAACCATTTCCGATTCACTGAGTGTATCAGAAACAAGGATGGAATCTTTTCAAAGTGAACATCAGGTATTGGATATATCAATGCAATCGCAGCAATTGCTTGAGCAAATGAGAGAACTGGATAAGGAAAAGGTACTTCTGGAAACACAGAATAATTATTATCACTATTTGTCAGATTACATAAATGCAGGTAATAAATTAGAGAATGAAACAGTGATAGCACCCTCTGCTATGGGAATTCAGGATCCTTTATTGAACAGTTTGATCTTACAGTTAAATGAACTTATTACTGAAAAATCAAGTCAGACCTCAATACGTAAGGATTCAAAGCATCCGATAATTTTGCGATTAAATGCTCAAATTGAATCTGTAAAAAACTCATTAAAGGAAAACGTAAGTAATATCATTTCCCAATCGGACATGGCCCTGAAAAATTTGAATCTTCGAATTGGCCAGTTTGAAGCGCAAGTAAGAAGGTTACCCGCTACGGAACGTAATTACGTAAACATAGAACGGAAGTATAAACTCAACAATGAGATTTACACCTATATGCTACAAAAACTATCGGAGGCACAGATTGCGAAAGCATCAAATATACCTGATAGTCAATTAATAGAAGAACCACAAATGTTGGGAGAAGGGCCGGTTGAACCAAAGTCTATGATGATATATGCAATTGCTTTGTTATTGGGACTTGCACTTCCGGCGGGGGCAATTATGCTTAAAGATTTCTTCAATACAAAACTCACCTCGGAAGAAGACATAAAAGCAATCACACAATACCCGATTATTGGTTATGTTTTCAGGTCGAATGTTGCCAACAAAAAGAATACCTTAGTGTTAGACACTCCTAATTCACCAGAAAGTGAGCCATTCAGGGCTATAAGAACGAAGTTGAACCTGATCACCAAAGGAAAACAGAAACCGGTAATTGCTGTTACCTCCAGTGCTCCAAATGAAGGGAAATCTTTTAATGCTGTTAATGTTGCCGCTTCCTTTGCGCTGTTACGTAAAAAGACAGTTTTGCTGGACTTAGATTTAAGAAACTCAAAGGTTAAAGAAGAATTTGGATATACTTCTGACATGGGTGTTGTTAATTACATTATAGAAAAAGCCAATCTGGAACAAATTACCTTTAAGACAAAACATCCATGGCTGGATATTATACCCGCCGGGCCGATACCGCCAAATCCTGGAGAAATGCTAACAGACAATAAGCTTGTTAAGCTAATGCAGGAGTTAAAAGAGGTTTATGATGTAATAATAATTGATACTGCTCCTATAGGATATGTTACAGACTTGTTCCTGGTGAATGATTTTGTGGATTCAAATGTATTCATTGTACGACACAATCATACCAACAAAATAGCTCTGCAAATAGCCCTTGAAGAAATGAAAAAACATCATTTAACCGGTGTAGCAATTATTGTAAACGACATTAAACTGGGCAGAAAAGCAAATAAATATTCAGGTGGTTATGGACTTGGCTATGGCTATGGATACGGCTATGGGTACGGGTACGGTTATGGGTACGGTGATAGTGGAAAATATAATGGCCATGTAAGTACCCGGAAAAAGTTGGAGGAAGTTTAATTTGATAAAAAAGGAGATTAAATAAATCAGATTGATTTATTTCTAAATATTTGTCATAACTACTGACACAAATTATTTAAAAAAAATTCATATGCACCCTGTCAATGATTTAAAGATCCAAGACAGAGGTGCATTTTTATTATAAAGAGTTTGTGGGATATAACCGGATTGAATCATAAACATCTTTTTGAATGAGGTTGGGCCATGAGTGTAAAATCATGAACTTTATGATTAAATTCATGTTCTATTTAACATTCACATTTTTTGAACTATAAATTTTATAATTTTACACGTTCACAGGTAAAAATCAAATAATAATGCAGAAAACCGCTTTGTTAACCGGTATAACCGGTCAGGATGGGGCATATCTGGCAGAGTACCTCATAAAAAAAGGTTATGTAGTTCATGGCATTAAACGCCGGGCCTCGATGTTCAACACTGATCGTATAGATCATTTATATCAGGACCCACATGAAGAGGACCGCAGATTAATCCTTCACTATGGTGATTTAACAGATTCGATGAATCTGACCAGGATTATACAGGAAGTACAACCTGACGAGATATACAACCTTGCTGCTATGAGCCATGTAAAGGTAAGTTTCGACACCCCTGAATATACAGCCAATGCGGATGGTATAGGAACGCTGCGTATTCTTGAAGCTGTAAGATTACTTGGGCTTTCCAAAAAGACAAGAATCTATCAGGCATCAACTTCAGAGTTATATGGGCTTGTACAGGAAGTCCCACAATCAGAAAAGACTCCCTTTTACCCACGTTCACCTTATGGAGTAGCAAAACTATACGGATACTGGATCACTGTTAATTACAGGGAAGCTTATGGAATGCACGCAAGCAATGGTATATTGTTTAACCATGAATCGCCCATCAGGGGAGAAACGTTTGTAACACGGAAGATTACCCTGGCACTTTCACGCATAGCTTTAGGAATGCAGGAAACTCTTTATTTAGGAAATCTGTCGTCGCAGCGTGACTGGGGCCACGCAAAAGATTACATTCGTGCCATGTATCTAATCCTTCAACAGGATGAACCGGATGATTATGTCATTTCGACCGGAATTACCACACCCATACGTGACTTTGTAAAACTGGCAGCAGCAGAAGCCGGACTGGAGATTACCTTCACCGGAGAGGGCGTGGATGAGAAAGGATATCTTACTGCGGTTGACGAAAGCGTTTTTAAAGCGAAAGCAGGTGAAGAATACCTTGAAACTATTAAAAGCAGAATTACAACTTCATTGAGTTCAGCAAATGATAAAGATATAGTGGTTGCTGTTGATCCTGCTTATTTCAGGCCCAGTGAAGTGGACCTGTTGATTGGTGACAGTACCAAAGCCCGTGAAAAATTAGGATGGACTCCTAAATATGATCTGAAAGGGTTAATTGCAGATATGATACAATCAGACATTAACCTTATTAAAAAAGATAAATATTTGAATGACGGAGGATACCGTACCTTAAACTATTTTGAATAATAAGCTGCAGAAAGTTCTGAAAATTCCTACATATTCAGTATTTATGCAATAGAATAAACTTATACTAACAAGATGGCCAAAAAAGTTTTTGTGTCGGGCTGCTACGATTTATTACACAGTGGCCACGTAGCTTTTTTCAAAGAAGCATCGCAATATGGTAATGTGTATGTAGGCATTGGTTCTGACAAAACTGTTGAAACATTAAAAGGAAGACCAACAGTTAACAGTGAGCAGGAGCGTTTGTATATGGTAAAAGCCGTACGATATGTTACCGATGCTTTTGTTAATTCGGGCAAGGGCATAATTGACTTCGAAGACGAACTACGCAAGCTAAAACCGGATATATTTGTTGTGAATGAAGATGGGTATTCTCCGGCGAAACTTGCACTATGTAAGCAGTTGGGGATAGAATTAAAAGTACTTGAACGCATTCCTGATGCAGGACTTCCCGAACGTTCCACTACCGCTATCCGATCATCGGGAGTTTGTATGCTTCCCTATCGGATCGACTTAGCCGGAACATGGATCGATCAGCCTTACGTTTCAAAATACGGCTCCGGATGGGCCATCACATTATCGCTTGAGCCAATAATAGAATACAACGAGCGATGTGGGATGAGTACTTCTACACGCAATGCAGCAAAAAAGATATGGCCGCACACCCTGCCATTGGGTAAACCGGAGAAGCTGGCTGAAATGCTGTTTAAGTATGATAATGATCCGGGATCAAAAATTATTTCAGGCGCACAGGATGCCATCGGTATTTGTGTACCCGGGGTTGTTCGCCATTATTATGATAATGCATACTGGCCACTAAAAATTGAAACTGTAAACGACGATAACATTCTCGACTGGCTCGAACAGCACATTTATATGGTAATGCTTTGGCCGCGGCCCCAGGGACTGGATCTTCTAAAGAATACGAATATTACTACTGAAAATGTCCGAAAATTAGCCGATGCATCAGAACGTGCGTGGAATGGGATACTAGAAAAGAATCTGGACCAGTTTGCATCTGCATTTTTAGATTCTTTTAATGCACAAACAACTATGTTCCCGGCCATGATAAATGAAGAAATCCTATATGCCATAGAAGGCTATAAATCTGAAGCACTGGCCTGGAAACTTGCCGGAGCCGGTGGTGGAGGCTATCTTATTTTAGTTGCGGAAAAACCAATTCGGGGAGCAATGCGTATAAAAGTAAGGCGTAGGGATTCGGGAATCTAAATTTGAATAACGTCGTTCAGTAATTCAACTTATTAAGGAATAAGCAAAGGCGTTCAAACAAAATAGCTGAATATTTGTAAATAACAACAATGGAAAAACACAGTAAGATATTTGTAGCAGGCCATAAAGGTCTGGTAGGCTCAGCAATATGGAAAAACTTACAAGACAGAGGTTATACCAATTTGACAGGTAAAACCAGGCATGAGTTAAATCTTCTGGATCAGGATGCTACAGAAAGATTTTTTAAAACCGAAAAGCCTGAGTATGTATTTCTTGCAGCTGCAAAAGTTGGTGGGATTGTTGCCAACAATACTTACCGGGCTGAATTTATCTACGAAAATCTTACAATTCAAAACAACATTATTCATAATTCGTGGAAGTATGGTGTGAAGAAATTACTCTTTCTTGGGAGCACCTGTATATATCCCAAACAGGCTCCACAACCAATGAAAGAATCCTATTTGCTTACATCTCCGCTGGAATATACAAATGAACCTTATGCAATAGCCAAAATAGCGGGTATCAAATTATGTGAAAGTTATAATTTACAATATGGTACTAATTTCATATCGGTTATGCCAACTAACCTGTACGGCCCTAATGATAATTTTGACCTCGAAAAATCACATGTTCTACCCGCTCTGATCAGGAAAATTCATTTGGGAAAATGCCTGCATGAAAACAATTGGGACGACTTAAAGGCAGACTTAAACTATCTGCCCATTGAAGGAGTTGATGGCAGCGCTTCAAAAGAAGAAATACTGAAGTCACTGAACAAATATGGAATTACTCCAAATGAAGATGATGTTCCTGCTACTGTTGAAATATGGGGCACAGGAAGGCCTTTAAGAGAATTTCTTTGGAGTGAGGAGATGGCAGATGCCTGTGTTTATCTTATGGAGAAGATAAATTTCAAAGATATTGTTTCTGCCATGAATGAAGAGAAATCAAAGGAAGAGCAGGAATCAAATGAGGTTCGCAATACACATATCAATATTGGCACGGGGAAAGATATCTCTATTAAGAATCTTGCACAATTAATTTGTGAAACCATCGGTTTTAAAGGAGAATTATCATTTAATGAATCAAAGCCTGACGGAACACACAGAAAATTAACCGATGTAACTAAGCTTCATTCGCTAGGCTGGCAACATAAAATTGAGATAGAGGAGGGAATAAAAAAGCTATACGAATGGTATCTGGCGCAGCATTAGCAAACAAAGCATACAACACAGGCCTTGCAATAAAAAAGCAGGGCTGTTTTTTTAGTATCATGTATAGAAATGCTGAAAAAAAAATTATCCTTACCTTTATCAGGCAGAGGATTCACAACCAAGATTAAACCGCAATTTTCGGAAGGACAGTAATTCCATAATATGGTTTTCCTGTTAAGGTCAAAGTAATATTATAAGGACAATTTATTTGTATGGAAGCAAAGAAGCATCGATTAATCATACTTGCAGGGCCATCATGCGTAGGCAAGAGTCCGTTGGCCAAATCATTTGCCCGGTTTTACTCTGAGTTAAATGAATCTATAAAGCCTCTTGTTTTATATAACAGTCGTTCTCCACGTCCAGGAGAAGTTGACGGTACAGACTATCATTTTCGCTCAAAAGAAGAAATCGAAAAACTAAAAGATAATGATGGTTTTGTAGTGATGGATGTAAGAGGTGATATGCAGGCTCTTAATCTGAACGAACTGGCCAGTCATCTAAAAAACAATGATGTGCTTTTTGAAGGAAATCCTTTCATAGGAAAAGTGCTGGTCAACCACCCATCATTAAAGGATATTAACCGCTTGAGCATATTTGTTTCACCACTTTCAAAAGATGAGATTGAATTTTTGAAAGCACAGGAGGGCATTACTAAGCTACAAGATATTATAACAGATGTAATGCGTCGTAAGCTGCTCCGTAGAACACGCAGACAGAAAGGGAACCTTTCACTAAAGGATTTGGAAAATATAGAAAAAAGAGCATCAAGTGCTTATACTGAATTACAGGATGCTCATTTATATCAATATATAATAACCAACCATGATGGTGAGGATCATGAAAACTGGGATGCTTTTAATTACCCGCTTGGTGATGCCCGCAAAGCCCTTATTGCTTTTGCAAACTTAATTAGTGAAAAAGAAGCAGTAACCGAAAAATGGGATTCTCAACTACTGCAATAACCTGATTTACTTCTGCATTTTAAAGAATCACTACTTTCTTCTGGTACGGGTCACCTGTTTATTGATCTTATAAGCAAAACCAATTGTAAAGAATTCCTTTAGCTGGAGCTTTGGCTTATCATCAATTTTGACATCGTTTGCATCATAAACAGGGAACAGTACATTTTCATCGTAAATTAAATGAATTTGTAATCGCATATTTATGTGATCCGTAAGCTTCATGGTAAAAAGGTTCTCCCAGTTTATATCCAAATTACCTTTGGGTTGAAGGTAATTAATAAACATTTTATATTTTGTTTCATAGGTTATATCACCAGATATTTTTCTTCTATAGAAAATATCTGTGTTTAAACCAGGCTCCCAGGCACTTCGTTTGCCAGGTTCAACAATTCCGAATTTAGTCTGGTCAATCATCACAGTATCTCTAACGAATACATTCTTGGCTGTTATAGGAGAAAGGAACAATGAAAAATCATTATTTGGCTTGTAATCAAGACCAACTTTAAAGAAAGTACGAGCCGGTGCCAGGAAGGCAGAAATAGGATCAGGATTTGCCGAAGTAGGATAACGATAACCTCTGAACAACTGAGTTTCAAAGTTTAACTCAGAGCTATAGAACCACTTTTTAAAAGCGCTGACCCCTATTCTTGAAGTTATTTCAAATTTATCATCATTTTTTTGCAGCTCAGCCCCTTCTCCACCGGGCCTGATGTATCCATTTCTTATTTCAGCAGAGTTTTCCCATTTTACTTTTCCATCGTGCCGTGAGTAGTTGGCATATCCCCGAAGAACGATTTGCAGTGATAAAGCACTTTGACCACCCTTCTTCCAGTTCTCAAGATAGGTTTGTGTAAATCCTACAGATCCATCTCCTCCGATGCGCCAGGGAGTTAGCACCTGATATTTTTCCTGAACACCTGTAAGGCCTGAAACTCTCTGGTTCAAAGTACTAAAATCAAAATCTTTAGTTTGACGTGGTTTGAACCTGCTAAATGTCACCCCATCATCAATTAAAAATTGAACAGACCTTTTACCCGTACTTTTAACCAACATCCTCAACGAATCGTTTTGCTGATTCTTTAACCAAACTCTTGAAAAGTATGGATTCGAATCCTGCAAAAAAATAGCTGACTCATCCCCTATCAGGTTGGTCATAGTAATTCTTGTGGTATCAATATGATTCGCATAATCTACCAATTCATCCAGAACAGCAGAAATGGAATCATTCACAGCCGTAACAACCTCCTCATTATATTGTCTGAGAACCTGAAAATTATTTAACCTTACAGAATCTGCCAGTCGTTTTCTGAATTGTTCGTATTCCTGATCAAATAACTGCTGACGATAGTTTTCAATTATTTCTGCTCTGAATGCATCAAGAATAGAATCGTTATAAGCAATTCGTTTCTGTTCAATAAAACTTTCGCGAATACTGTCGAGCTGAAGAAAACGTTTAAAGTCGTTTGGAGACTGCATTAAAGAATCAGGGATTACATCGGGCAGCTGCAAACTATCGGGCAAGTTATATATTTGATTATCAAAAAGAATACGACCTTGTCCCTGTGGTATCAAACCCGCCATTTCCTCAATATTGTCAAATAAACTAACCGGAACCTCCAAGTCCTGGTTATAATACTTTTGTCTTAATTGAGCTTTGGACTTCTCCAAGTCACTTTGCATTCCGGCAGCAGAGTAATATCCCGGCACATCAAGACTATCAGAAACATATTCTGGTAACCTGTAAACGAAACGATAATCTTCTTTTTCAAGTTTTTCCCTGACATCGACCTGAATAGAGTCAAAAGGCTGTTTCTCGATGAACTGAATCAAACCTTTGATCGTACGTTCAGTTTCCGGATGCGTAACATACCAATAAGATCTTTCACTAAAATACTTTTTTAAAAAATCCAAACTGGTGTCCAATGCCTTCTGACCATCAACAATTTCTATTTCTTCCTGGGCTTTAGTAATTTGGGAGGTAAATAACAATGTAATAATTAATAAAAAAATTTTACCTTTTCCTTTCAGCATAGTTTCGTTGTATTTAAAGCTTTTTCTACAAAACGCAAATTTAATGTTTATGTTATTCCTAATCGTTAAAATTATTTAAATATGGACAAAACCTAAAAATAGTTATTAAATCCATAATAAATAATAAATTCTCCCAAGCTATTATGTAGATTAACTATTTATACATTTGTAATTAAAATTAAACGCTTATGGAAAGGAAGGAAGCATTAGAAATTTTAAAAGAGAATATTAAATCGGAAAATATGCTTCGTCATTGCTATGCTTCGGAAGCAGTTATGAGAGCATTGGCTAAAAGACTTGGTGAAGATGAGGCAGAATGGGGACTTGCCGGATTACTTCATGATATTGATGTTGAAATAACCAATGCCGATCCTAAAACTCATGGATTAGAAGCAAGAAAAATATTAACCGGCAAACTATCAGAACCTGCGATTGAAGCAATTGAAATGCATAATGAAATGGCTACAGGGAAAGAAAGGCATACTAAATTCCAACATGCCCTGGCAGCAGGAGAAACAATTACCGGATTAATTACAGCTACGGCCTTGGTTTACCCCGATAAAAAGATAGGATCCGTGAAAACGAAGTCAGTAACAAAACGGATGAAACAGAAGGCATTTGCAGCATCTGTAAAAAGAGAAAATATACTGGAATGTGAAAAAATAGGTCTGTCATTAAATGAATTTGCAGAAATTGCACTCACTGCGATGAAAGAAATTAACGAGGATTTAGGTTTATAAACTATAGATATTTCTTATAATTAATTGATTTTT
>DASRQG010000539.1:0-4322 GCA_035645995.1 Mariniphaga sp.
TTGTAAAAGCATAAGCACCTGAACCTGCTGCAGCAGTACAAATGATTGCACTGACAAATGAAATCACGATACTATTCAGGCAATAGCGCATGAAATGAAGCGATTCGGTGGTCAAAATCTCCCTGAAATGCTTCAATGTAAAAATGTATCTATTGCCCAGAAAATCTGCCCTTTCGCTCAGACTCATTGAGATCATGAATAGAACAGGTGCAAGTACAAACAAAAGAGCAATTATCAATGCTGCATAGTAGAGAATTTTCTGGATTCTCTCTTCGTTCACGAAACCTCCCGGGAAAATCTTCCCAAACGAATTACCACAAGAGACAAAAGAAAAGCGCACAAAAATATTACTACAGAGAGAGTTGAACCATACCCGTAATCGCCCCCGATAAAATATTTATACCCCAGAAGAGACAGTGAAGTAGTAGAGCCGCCAGGTCCACCTGATGTAAGAATGTAAATGAGATCAAAAATCCGAAGCGCATCAATGGTGCGAAAAAGCAAAGCTACTACTATAACCGGACGAAGAAGCGGAAGTGTTATGGAAAAAAATCGCCTGACAAACGAAGCCCCGTCAATTCTTGCCTGCTGATACAACGTTTCCGGTATTGACGAAAGACCGGCAAGAATAATTATAGCAACAAAAGGCATTGTTTTCCATAGATCTGCAAGAACTATTGCAATGAATGCCCCTGAAGCCGTTCCGAGCCAGTTTACAGGCCCAAAACCGGCCATGGAAACAAGATAATTGGCGAGCCCATAATTTACATTGTATATTACTTCCCATATTCTTCCGGTAACTGCTGCGGGTATTGCCCAGGGTATTAAAATAATTGCCCTTATTACCCCCCTGAAAGGTGATTTTACATGCATCAATAATGCAAGCCCCATACCCGCTACTGTTTCAAGCGGCACGGAAACCAGTATAAAAAGAATTGTAAACCCTAAAGATTGTCTGAAAGCACTGTCGTTAAACAGGCGGATATAATTATCCAGCCCAGCCCACTGCCGCTTCATGAAAGTTATATCACTTACCAAGCTTGTGAACAAAGTCCCGAAAACCGGTATCAGTATAAATATTACAAGAAATGCAATACCCGGGAAAAGGAATCCGGCTATCCAGAGAGAATCTGATGATATATTCCTTTGCTTTTTACTCATGTTTTTCATTATTGATTGGAATATTGCGATACTATTTTTCCAAGCTCGCTTTCACATTCGGTAAAAGCCTTGTCAAGTTCCATTCTACCTGCCATAACAGCATTAAGATAACGCTGCAGAACCGAAGACATATAGGAATAGTGAGGAACGAGTGGCCGTGCCACAGCATGTCCAAAAACACTCTTGAGAATTTCAGCATGCGGAATTGTTTTCTGCACCTCAACATTATCATAAATATCCACTCTTCCCGAATTCCATCCAAGTGATGTAACAAATTTTGTCTGTACCTCTGAAGACAGGATATAACCGATACAGGTAAATGCTTTCTTTTTGTTTTTTGAAAAACGGGACAACCCGATATGCCATCCCCCAAGTGCAGCTGCAGGTTTCCCGCCTTCAAAGTGCGGTAGTAAAGAAATACCGGTTTTATTCTTTACAGGAGAATCGGAGGCCTGATGAAGTTTCCAGGCATAAGGCCAGTTACGCTCAAAAAGCGCATTGCCATTCTGAAATACAAGCCGTACTTCCTCCTCTTTCATATTTGTATATGTATTTGATGGTGACAGCTTGTGGGTATGAATCAGATCCCGCATGAATTTCACCGCTATTCTGTTCTGCTCTGTGTCAAATACCGGTTGGGATTCACTGAGTACCAGGCCTCCATTATTTGAACCGGCAAATTCAAGAAAATTACAAACCAGACCTTCATATTGTGCACCCTGCCATACAAAACCGGTGAAATTTCTATTCTTTTTTCTCTCTTCTTCTGTAATTTTCAGTGCGCAGGAAACAAGTTCATCCCAGGTTGCAGGAGGTCCAGAATAGCCATACTTTTGGAGTAAATCTTTTCTATAATACAAAAGACCACCATCAACATAAACCGGTAAAGCTATCAGTTTATCGTTATATGTATCAGCCTGCCTTACAACAGGTTCGAAAAATGATTCAACCGGCAGATTATGTTTCTTCATGTAAGGTTCGAGCGGTTCAAGCCACTCTGATGCAGCAAACTGTGCAATCCAGGCCACATCCATAAGGAATATATCAGGAGTACTCTTTCGTGCACGCAATGAAGTAACAAGGTTCTGGCGGCGCTGATCCGTATCGGTTGGTTGACGAATTAACTGAAGCCTTATGCCGGTTTTTTCCTCACATTCCGAAGCTGTCTTTTCCCAAAAATCGATTTCTGATGGAGCTCCTCCTACTGCAAGAACCACAGTATTATCTTGTGAATCTCCTCCACAGGAAATTATCAGCATCAAAACCGTTAACAGGAGTAGCAGTCCTCTTTTTGACGAAAGGAACATATGAGCCTCCGTTCAATATAGTGTGTTTATTGATTTCACGATTCATGATTATCAAAATGTAAACCATCCAGTCACGATTTCCATCTTTCGGATCTATTCAAAAAGTACTAATTAGTACCAGTATTGGCAAATCAGGGAAAGGAACCGGTGTAATTTCCACTTTTATTCCTCTTCGGTTATCAATTGCATCGTTAACGTTCTTTGAAATGACACAGGAATCCTCTCACCACAAAACAGGATTCTTCACTGTTCGATATAAATGAATGAAATTAAATTGTACTTGTCCTGAGGCTTGACGAAACTTTGAACTGCCACAAGTACCTGTAATACAAAAAAATCATATCGCTGTTATGGGTACAGGCTTTTTATCAATCAAAAAAACAGTAGAAATAAAATTCGGTTTCTTAATTGCATTACAGTTTTGATATAGACAACTGGATTGAAAGGATATCACTCATGGCAAGAAAGAAACACTCCGATACCCATGGTCGTAAAGCGAATAGTCCTGGAGAAATACCAAAACAGGGTTGGAAAGATATCGCTGTTCGGGTTAAAAACCAGATTTCAAAGGACAATGTAAATATTATTTCTGCAGGAATCTCATACTATGCATTTCTGGCAATTTTTCCTGCAATAGCAGCAATTATCGCGATTTATGGTCTCGTTACAGATCAACAGACAATTCAAAAACAGCTTAATGCTCTTGCAAATGTGCTCCCTCCACAATCAAGTGAACTGATTCAGCAGCAATTAACACAGATTGTGCAGGGTTCTCCAACTGCTTTGGGCTGGGGGTTGGCAATAAGTATCGTTTTAAGCATCTGGAGTGCAAACAGAGGAACTAAAGCCCTTTTTCAGGGTATTAATATTGCCTATAATGAGGAGGACCAGAGAAGTTTTATTAAAGGGAATGCCATTACTCTTCTATTTACGTTTCTTGGAATCATCACGGTAATTATAAGCATGGCATTGGTAGTTGCCTTCCCAGCAATAATCGGAAGCCTCAATCTACCGGCCGTAACCGGATTTCTTGTCCAGACGGCAAGATGGATGCTTCTTCTGGCAGTAATAATTATAAGCCTTGGTTTTATTTATCGTTACGCTCCAGACAGGGAAAACCCGAAATGGCGATGGGTAAGCTGGGGTTCGGTGGCTGGTACAGTTCTCTGGGTTGCAGGATCTTTACTTTTTTCTTTCTATATTTCCAATTTCGGAGATTATAATGCTACATACGGATCTTTGGCTGCAGTTGTAATACTTCTTCTATGGTTTTATCTGAGTGCATTTTCGATCATGCTTGGTGCTGAAATCAATTCAGAAATTGAGCACCAGACAAAAAGAGACACCACGTCCGGAAAGAACAAACCAATGGGAAAACGTGGTGCTCATGATGCAGATGATTTGGGAAAAGCAGCCTGACCTGTTTTGATACAAAATCATTGTGTTTAATTAGTGGTATAATCTAATTTAACATGAATAAAGATTATCCATTAACAACTTGTACCCAGGCCTGAGGGATACAGTATAGATTCACAATCTTGGTACAAGTAAATTCAGAATGATTCTGTTCAGTTCTTAGCAGTTACCCAAAAAGGTAAAACCGGAATGAAAAAAATTGCTGTCAGTTTAATCGTTTTTCTTTTCCAATCATCTCTTTTTGCACAAGTGGATTCAATGGAAGTTTCAGAAAACATTCCTGAATTAACAATAGAAGCCACCACCTCTGATACGCAATTAACAGCAGATGTGGTTGACAGCACCGTTGAGGATACTTTAACCGATTCATTCCCGCCAATTGAAAAAATGCCTGAACTGGTTACATTTGTTGAAGCTCAGTATCCGGAGAATCTGGTA
>DASRQG010000540.1:0-2060 GCA_035645995.1 Mariniphaga sp.
AACAAAGGGATCGATTTTGAGGTGACCGCTTCATTGATAGAAGGTCAAAATTTAAATTGGGTTCTGGATGTTAATTTGAATCATTTCAGGAATGAAATACTGGAATTGCCACAGGAGTTTATACTTTCCGGGAATAAACGATGGGAAAAAGGCCGGTCAATTTATGATTTTTACATAGAAGAATTTGCCGGAGTTCATCCCGAAACTGGAAAGTCACAATGGTTTTATGACATTCCGGTACTAGATGATGCTAACCAGCCCATAGTTGATGAAACAGGAAAGCCGGTTTATGAAACTGAAAGAGGCACTACTACAAATTATTCTGCTGCCGGAAGATATTATACCGGAAGTTCTGTTCCTGATCTGTTTGGGGGGATAAACAATTATTTCTCCTTCCATAATTTCGATTTATCTTTTCTTTTTACATTTAGCCTGGGTGGTAAAGTGTTTGATCATAATTATCAAATGTTAATGCATTCCGGGCTTCCGGGTTCACATTGGCATACAGATATATTGCAACGATGGTCTTCTGAGAATTTTACAGGAACAGTTCCTGTATTAGACGGTGATCAGTTTGCTAATCAACGGTCATCGAGGTTTATAGCTGATGCCGATTATTTAAGTCTGCAAAATGTGGTATTAGGATATACGTTTCCACAAGTAATAACATCACGCATGGGAACTGAGGGAGTATATTTAAAGCTTAAGGCAGATCATCTTTTTTTAATCTCAGCGCGGAAAGGCCTTATTCCATTTCAATCGTTCGATGGATACGTTGAGCCTCAATATTTACCGGTCCGAACTGTTTCATTAGGTATTGACATTCAAATTTAACACCAGGAATCTATGAGAAACATTATATTCTATTTATTTGCGATTGTTTTATCAACCTATTCCTGTTCAAAGGAGTATCTCGATGTACAGCCTTCGAATCAGGTTTCTGCACAAACATTATTTGAAACGGTAAATGGAGCACAATCGGTAATAGATGGAGTTTTGCGAGACATGCGCTCACAACACAATAATAATCATGATCAATTTGGCGTGAAGGCGATAGATTTGGCCATTGATTTGATGGGAGAAGATATGGCAGTAGAAAAGTTTCATTGGTTTGGTGCAGATTACAGGTTTGAGAATCATGATGCCAAAGGTTATCGGTCGGATTATGTCTGGACCTTGTATTACAGGATGATTTATAACTTGAATGAAGTGATCAACCATAATGATTTCCTGAAAGCCCAACCAGAGGCGGAGCGGCAGCATATAAAAGCACAGGCTTTTGTACTTCGGGCTTATTCTTATTTCCAGCTGATTCAACTGTTTCAGAATACTTATAATGGGAGTGAAAATGCACCGGGTGTTCCTGTCTATACAGAAGCTACAACAAGCGGGAACCCCCGCAGTACAGTTCAGGAAGTCTATAATAGAATAGTTGATGATCTGGATCAGGCGATTGCTCTTTTCGAAGGAAGTAATCAACCCAGACTCCATATTTCACATCCTACAGTTCATGTAGCGAAAGGGTTAATGGCCCGGGTTACGCTTGTGATGCAAAATTGGGAGACTGCTGCTAAAATGGCTGCCGGTGCAAGAACAGGTTATTCTGTTATGACAGCCGATGAATATGCTCTTGGATTTGATAATTACACGGAACAAAATTGGATATGGGGGCTGGAAATAAATCAGGAACAATCAACAACCTATGGTTCCTGGTTTTCACATGTCGACTGGTCGATAGGAGGATATTGTGGAGCAGGCCTGAGCAGGAAGATGTTTAGCAGGGCATTATATAATCGGATGAATGACAATGATATCCGTAAATTATTAGTAGATACTACTTTTATGAAAGGAGGCCTGAGGCCCGACAAATTTTCTGCAGGAAACGACAAAGGGTGGAATGCTGATTATGTAATGATGAGGCCGGAAGAGATGCTTTTGATTGAAGCTGAAGCGTTGGTGAAATTAGGCAAAGAACAAGAAGCAAAAGCGTTGTTAACTGAACTACATAAGAACAGGATGAATAATCATGAAGTAATAATGGCCACGGGAAATCAACTACT
>DASRQG010000541.1:0-10007 GCA_035645995.1 Mariniphaga sp.
TGGTATCCCCTCGAAAACATCATCATCTACGGGTATGTCCGGTGCAAAGCCATCTCTGAAATCAGTTACATTTTCAGCATTGGCAAATCGTGCAATGATGGGTTGTAGTGCCCAGGTGGCAAAATCTTCATAATCTGATTCATTATCATATACCATATCAGGTGTGATTGTATTTGAAGCTGTATATTTTCCAAAAGTTGTTTCCCCAACTGTTACTACATTCATGTAAGGCTTCAAACCTGTAATAGTTAATTCAGAAGCAGAAGCAGTCCCCGGTCCTGTGAGGATATATACTTTGTTCATATCCAGATTTACCGGTACGTCTTCATCGAACCGTACTATTAATTCCTCCATCGCGTTCTCCTGTTCATATTCTTTTTGAATCTTGTCATTATAATTGAAGGTTATTAATATTTCTTCATTGTTTATGACATTGGCAGGAGCAATTAAACTACATAAATGAACTGCAGCATCAATGCCTCCTCCCGGATTGTACCTCAAATCAAGGATCAGGTCAGTAATACCTTCGTCTTTGAAATAACTAAAAGCTTGATTAAGCTTGTTGTTGTAGTTTCCAATGTATTGAGCATAAAAAAGATATCCTATTTTTTTTCCTTCATGTTCAAGAATGTCAGTAATCATTACCGGATCGAGATTTAATTTTTTAGCTGTCATTTGAACGGTTTTATCCGATGAACTAATGGAGTTTCCGGTGTAGATTCCAAAGCCGATATTCAGTGATGGAGCGTATAATAGATCGGTATAATTATCTTCAGTTATATCTTTGCCATCTATAGACAGGATAATGTCTCCACGCATAACACCTGCCTCATCAGCCGGTGTGTCAGGGTATACATATTCAACAACCGCAAAAACTCCGTCACTATTGGAGAACGTCCCAAAAACAAGAGAATATCCAAAAGAGGTTTCTATACCTTCAAAGCTGTCTGTCAACGATTGAGCATCATCAGTAATAAATGACCATTTATCTTCTTCATACAGAAGTTTTTCAAAATATTCTTTTGAGTCAGGCTCATTTCGTGGATCGAGGTTGGGCATATAGTTATACCACAAATAGACAGCATCCATGACATCTCTTATAAAATAATTCACCTTTAAAGTTGTGATCTTATCTTTATCCGCCTGATCATCAGGGGAGGGAAGGGGATCATCCTTACAACTGAAGGTCATAAAAGAGGAGACCATCAGGAGCAGTAATATATAGTTCAATTTTTTCATTTTTCTTTTGTTGTATTATAAATTTATGATGCAATAGTAAACATTATTTTTATTTTATTTGTCCGGTTCTTTGTCTTTAGGATATTCAATTCTAACGTGATAGATGTTTAAAAGTTTTTCAAGCAATGTCTCTTTTATGATTCTGATATCTCTGAAAGAAAGAAGTGATTCAGACAGCTGTCCATCCCTGATTTTTTGATCTATCATCTTACTAACAACTTCTTTAATGTTTTCATGTGTTTTATCTTTCAGGCTTCGTGTTGCAGCTTCTATTCCATCTACAATCATAACAACTGCAGCTTCTTTTGTATGAGGCAAAGGCCCCGGATATACAAAATTAGTTTCATCAACTTTTTCATGCGGGTTTTCTTCCTGATGTTTCAAATAAAAATATTGGGCTTTAGTAGTCCCGTGATGGGTGGCAATAAACTCTGTCAGTGCTTCCGGCAAATTATATTTTCTTGCAAGTTTAACGCCATTTTTAACATGATCTATAATGACTTCAGCACTCTTCATATAATTTAGCTTATCATGTGGATTAATTCCAACAGCCTGGTTTTCTATAAAAAATTCAGGCGTTGCAATCTTCCCAATATCATGATATAAGGCACCTGCTCTTACCAAAAATGGATTTCCGCCTATTCTTAAAATTATTTCTTCGCTTAGATTGGCTATCTGCAGAGAATGCTGAAAAGAGCCGGGAGCCTGTTCCGCCATTTTCCTTAAGAGGGGTTGGTTTGTGTCTGATAATTCTATTAAAGTTACATCCGATACAAAACCGAATATTTTTTCAAAGATAAATACCAACGGATAAACCAGAACAATTAAAATACTGCTGATTGAGAACCATTGTAGCATCTTATAATTTATGGTAGTCAGAGTACCTTCAAATATCATTTCCAGAGAAGTATAAACAACTATATAAGTTAATAGCACCCAAACAATGGCCTTAATTACATGTCCTCTTCGGTGTGTTTTGTTCAGGCTAAAGACTGCTACCATTCCTGCTGTAACTTCCAGAAGAATGAATTCATAATTGTTAGGTGCATAGAAGCCGGTAATCAGACTTGCAATTATTAATGTGAAAATGGCTGTTCGCGAATCGAAAAAAGTATGAATTACTATTGGAAATATGGCAAAAGGGACCATATATATATGTAGCATGGGAAATGAATTCACGAAAATAGTGAAGAAAATGATGCTCACAAAAAATAACATCAGGAAGGCAAGCTTGCTAAATTGTGAAAGTATATCGATCCGGTAAATGAACAAAAAAGTAAAAAGCAGAATCATAAAAACTAATATCAGAGCAGCTTTCCCTAAATGTAACATATAACGGTTAATCCCCTCACCACGTTCCAGTTCAAAGCTTGCTTTTAATGATTCAAGTACCTGAAATCTTTCATCATTAACTATTTCTCCCTGTAAAATAATTCGTTCACCGGCCTGAACCAGTCCACGTGTGGTAGAAATATTTTTCAATGCCTCTTCACGTTCCTTTTGAGTAGTAATATTGTCGTATGTCAAATTTGAGGCTATATATCGTTCAGGTTGCAATTGTTGAAGAGCCTCCTGTAATTCAGGAAATTTTTCTGATAGCGTTTGAAGGGTTTCATTTAGGTCATTGTATGCTGATTTCTCCGAATAGATGCTTTCTTTACTAATACGTGTTACTCTGGTTCCTACCCTTTTTCGTAAATCACTTTTATCTTTAAGCTCCTCATAGGTTTCTGCCGAACGTGGTAAAATTCCTGTCTGATAAAATGCGCCAAGCTGGTCAAACAGGATTTTTAACGCTTCCTGTGCAGCATCATCTTCCGGGTCAGTTAATGCCTGCCAATCTGTAGTCAGTTGTTTTGCTTTTTGTTCAAATATTAAAGTATCATAAATGAAATAGGGTATAATGGATTTTAATTGCTCCTGACGGTCATGTTCCAACTCATCAGCCGTTTTTTGTATGGCAAAATCAAAAGGTGCAACAAGGTTTTCGTGACCCCACGGAGTTCCCTTTTGGTATTCATACCTAAAACGAGGCTCTCCCGGAAGAATTAAGTATAAAAATCCTGAGGCTAAAAGGAAAACCAGAATCCAGGATAACACCTGTGATTTCTTTTTTAACATAGAAAAGATGTAACTCATTATATTCAATTAAAATCCCATGCTCAAAAAGCGTGCAGATTAACGTTTAAAATTTACAAATAAATATAGTACCCTTATAACACACATCGTTTTTTTTATAGATTTGTGTTAATTCGCACTTTGTAAAAATGGTGATCATTTTCAAATAATAAAATTAAGAAAAAATTTGAATGGACTACGGAATTTCAGGGCTAAGCATAATACCTGTCAGAAAAGAACCTTCAGAAAAGAGTGAAATGGTAAGCCAGGTGCTTTTTGGTGAACATTTTCAGGTGATTGAAGAAATGCTTGGTTGGAGTCATGTCAGGCTTGCATGGGATGGATATGAAGGTTGGATTGACAGTAAGATGATTACACCTGTTAATATCCGCACCTTTAGGAAGCTGGAAACCCGTCCGTTTGCAGTTACAGGTGACATATTCAGCCTGATTCCGGTGAGTAGTGAACAAAATTTAATGCTCGTTGCCGGAAGTACATTACCGGTATGGAGGCCTTATTTAAAAGAATTCTCTGTTAATAAAGATAAATATAAGATTGCAGGAGAAGTTTTTCAGGGCAAACAAAAAAATCCTCGCGATATTATTATAAAACAAGCTTTAAAATACTTCAATGCTCCGTATCTTTGGGGAGGACGTTCACCTTTTGGGATCGATTGTAGTGGTTTTACACAGGTCCTTTACAAAATGATTGGTATGCGAATCCCCCGGGATGCCAGCCATCAGGTAAAAATTGGAATACCACTTGCTTTTGTTGATGAAGCACTTCCGGGCGATTTGGCTTTTTTCGACGATGAGGAAGGAAATATTATACACGTGGGTGTAATATGGAAAAGAAATAAAATAATTCATGCCTCAGGAAAAGTAAGAATCGATAATGTCGACCAATTTGGAATTTTTAATGTTGATCTGAAACGTTATACACACAAAATGCGCGTAATGAAAAAAATGCTCCCATAAAATGAAACAAATCGAACTTCTTATATATCTGGTCTTTTTTGTAATCATGTTGTTGTTGATTGTAAGATACTGGAAAACAGGAAGAAATGACTGATGGCTCCAGGACTTATAAATAACTGTGAAATACTTACTTTTAGACTTTGTGAGAAGTGATGATAGTAAGAAATATAGTAACTTGTGATCTTTTAGTACACAATATTTAGAAAACACCATCTGAGATTATTATGTACACATACAAATATCCTCGTCCGGCATTAACCGTTGATGCAATAGTTCATACACAAAAAAGTGATCAAATTTATATATTGCTTATACAGAGAGGAATAGAGCCTTATGTGGGTAAGTGGGCCTTACCTGGTGGTTTTGTCAATATGGATGAATTACTGGAAACCGGCTGTATACGTGAATTGAAGGAGGAAACCGGTCTCGTAGTTGAATCGATGAAACAATTCAAGACATTTGATGCTGTACATCGTGACCCCAGACATCGTACTATTTCTGTCGTTTACTCAGCGCAAATAAACAACCTGGCTGAGGTTAAGGGAGGGGATGATGCTTCGAATGCAAAATGGTTTCCGGTTAGTAATCTGCCGGAAATGGCTTTTGATCATGAGGATATTATAAAAGAATTTTTTAGGAACAACAATTAATCCTTCTGCCCTGCAACCTAATTTATATTAAAAGCAATAGCTTTTTTACAAGGCATTTACCTCCAAGTCATTTAAAGAAAGCTATGCTTCTGATTAATTTCTAAAACCGGGCTGGTATGGCCAATTAAGCGGCATTATTTCATAAAATGATTCATTATTCTCTATGAATTCTTATTTTTGTTTAAAACAACTCATATGACAGGCAAAGATCTGCGGATTATCTTTATGGGAACACCTGATTTTGCTGTTGCCAGTTTAGCACAATTGGTCGATAATGGTTATAACATTGTTGCAGTAATAACAGCTCCGGATAAACCGGCAGGCAGAGGTAAAAAATTAACCGGATCGGCAGTTAAAAATTATGCATTGCAGAAAGATTTAAAAATTCTTCAACCCGTAAAACTGAAAGATCCGCAGTTTCTTGAAGAAATAAAGTCGCTCAAAGCAGATCTTCAGGTTGTTGTTGCCTTTCGTATCCTTCCTGAGGTGGTGTGGGCAATGCCAAAGCTCGGTACTTTTAACTTGCATGCGTCATTGCTTCCTCAATATCGTGGTGCCGCTCCACTTAACTGGGCAATTATAAATGGTGATGTTAAAACAGGTATAACCACTTTTTTGCTTGATCATGAAATAGATACCGGTAAAATTTTGTTCCGGCAGGAAACTCGGATAGAGGAAGATGATACCGTTGGAAACCTGCATGACAGATTGATGAAAATGGGGGCTGATTTGGTGATTGAAACTGTTGAGGCATTAGCTAAAGGAGATGTTCAGGCAATTTCTCAGGATGAATTGATTCATGAAAAGAATTTAAAGCCTGCACCAAAAATCTTTAAGGAAGATTGCAAGATTGACTGGTCCAAAAAAGTTCATGAAGTACGGAACCTTATCAGAGGGTTGTCACCTTATCCTGCAGCCTGGGCAAACCTGGTTCATAAAGATACGGGCCGTACCTTATCATGTAAAATATATTTTGCTCAACCGGTAATTGCCGGAGCAATCCATCCTCCGGGAACCATTGACTCGGATGATGAAGTATATCTGAATGTAGCTTGTGCAAACGGTTGGCTTCAAATTACCGACCTTCAGCTTTCCGGCAAAAAAAGACTGAATGCCGGAGATTTTCTAAGAGGTTTTAGAAATATTGAATCCTACCGTTTTGAGTAATGTATATTGACGTTATGTCAGACTGTCAGTGAAGGTGTCATTTCTAGTATAATTTATTGGTAGTCAACAAGTGAAAGCCCTATTAAATGGATTGTTATGTGCAGTCTAAATGCAAATTTGTCCCTTTCTGTCGGTTAAAAATCAAAGAAACTTATTTGGTACGGATTGTGAATAGGGAGAGTGTCGATTTTGAAATAATTAATGTTTAATAATTAAACGAAAAAAAACAATGGCAGAACTAAAAGGTAAAATTCTGGCAGGAAAAATTCTGGTTCAACCCAGGGAAGCCGAAGAAAAAACACAGAGTGGAATCATAATTCCTGATTCAGCAAAAGAGAAACCCCAGCAAGGTACTGTAGTATTAGTAGGAGCCGATAAAAAAGATGAACCCATGGAATTAAAAGTGGGTGATGTTGTTTTTTATGGCAAATATTCAGGTACTGAATTGCAAATCGACGGGGAAGATTATTTGCTGATGTCACAGTCAGATGTATTGTACATTGCATAATGTAAAATCAAAAAAAGTAAATAAAAATGGCAAAAGAAATTAAATTCAACATTGATGCCCGCGATAAACTGAAATCAGGCGTTGATCAGTTGGCTGATGCAGTGAAAGTAACTCTAGGCCCTAAAGGTCGTAATGTAGTTATCGAAAAGAAATTTGGAGCACCTCAAATAACCAAAGATGGTGTTACAGTTGCTAAAGAAATTGAGCTTCCCGATGCATACGAAAATTTGGGTGCTCAGATGGTAAAAGAAGTAGCTTCTAAAACCGGGGATGATGCCGGTGATGGTACTACTACTGCTACTGTTTTGGCACAGTCAATCATTTCAGTTGGTCTGAAGAACGTTACTGCAGGTGCAAATCCAATGGACCTGAAACGTGGTATCGATAAAGCTGTTTTAGCTGTTGTTGACAGTCTTAAACAACAGGCTCAAACTATTGGCGACGACTACAAAAAAATTGAATCAGTTGCTAAAGTTTCAGCTAATAATGACGAAACTATTGGTGCTCTGATTGCTGAAGCAATGCAGAAGGTACATAAAGAAGGCGTTATTACTATTGAAGAATCTAAAGGTACCGATACCTACGTTGATGTTGTTGAAGGTATGCAATTCGATCGTGGTTACATTTCTCCTTATTTTGTAACCGATGCAGAAAAGATGGCTGCTGAATTGGAAAACCCATACATACTGGTTCACGATAAGAAAATCAGCACCATGAAGGACCTGCTTCCAGTTTTGGAACAAACTGCACAGTCTGGCCGTCCTTTAATGATTATTGCTGAAGATGTAGATGGTGAAGCATTAGCAACATTGGTTGTTAACAGATTGCGTGGATCACTAAAAGTTTGTGCTGTTAAAGCTCCGGGTTTTGGCGATCGTCGTAAAGAAATGCTTGAAGATATTGCTGTCCTTACAGGTGGTTCAGTTATTACCGAAGAAAAAGGTATGAAACTGGAACAAACTACCCTGGATATGCTTGGTGAAGCAGAAAAAGTTACTGTTGACAAAGAAAATACCACTATTGTTAACGGTGCCGGTGCAACTGATGCTATTGCTGCACGTGTTTCTCAGATCAAGAAACAAATTGAAACAACCACTTCCGACTACGATAGGGAAAAACTTCAGGAACGTTTGGCTAAATTGGCCGGTGGTGTTGCAGTAATCTATGTTGGTGCTGCTTCTGAAGTTGAAATGAAAGAAAAGAAAGACCGTGTTGATGACGCTTTAAGTGCAACACGTGCTGCCGTTGAAGAAGGTATAGTTCCTGGTGGTGGTGTAGCTTATCTACGTGCTGTTCCTGCTCTTAATGAGTTACAAGGAGATTCAGATGATGAGCAGACAGGTATCGAAATCGTTAAACGTGCTGTAGAAGAGCCATTACGTCAAATCGTTGCCAACGCCGGTAAAGAAGGTGCTGTTATCGTTCAAAAAGTTCGCGAAGGAAGCGGTGACTACGGATATAATGCACGTACCGATAAATATGAAAATCTGTTCGAAACAGGTGTTATCGATCCTGCAAAGGTTACACGCATTGCTCTTGAAAATGCTGCCTCTATTGCTGGTATGTTACTTACTACCGAAACTGTAATTGTTGAGGAGAAAGAAGAAAAACCTGCAATGCCTGCCGCTGGCCCCGGTGGAATGGGCGGAATGGGTGGAATGATGTAATTTTTAGCTACTCTATATACTTTATAAGCTTCTTCCTTTTGGGAGAGGCTTTATTTTTTTTATACCATACCCCATCCCGAAAATTTCTGATCTTCAAACATAATTACCTCAATATCATTATTTGATTGGCCGCCGTAAATTCCTCTGCCAAGTCATATAACATTAATGGCCTAAATTCCGTTTCCTACATTTATATGTGTTATTAATATCAGGGAAGGATGATTTTTTTTGATGAATTGACAATATCCGGGTGTTTTATTACTATTATTGTCTTTTTAACATCTTCTTTATAAAGTCAAATTAAAGTCATATTAAATTCAACTTAAAGTCAATGTAAACTCAATTAAAATTGAATTTAGTTTGAATTTAGAATAAATTAAATCTGATTTTTAATTTTGATTGTAAGGGAACAAGAGATGTTGAAACAATCAATTAGATTATTTATTCTTTCAGCTGAGAGTTTTTTTTATTGAAATAATTTAAATAAAGATTTATTGAAAAGTAAGCAGAATAAGACGAAGGAGAAACAACTTTTAGATTCATAGGAAATTTTAATCAAGAAGATTTTGATCCTTTCTACTTCTTTAATTGTTAAGGGCAACATTTACCTTATCAATCAAAAAGAATGATAACTGGCTTTCTAAAAACTGAGAAATGTCAGTTATTCTTTTATTACACTAAATTTGATTGTGAAAGTATTTGAAGGTCATTGGACTAAGAGTTAATTGATATTTTTTAAACTCATGCTCAATTTAAAAAAGAACATTAAATTTACAGAAGAATATAAAAACCTATAAATATGAATGCTAATATTCAATCCTTTTTAGAGAAGTTGGAAAATAGAACACCGGGTGAAAGGGAATTTCATCAGGCGGTTGATGAGGTGATAGGTTCTGTGTGGGATTATTATCAACAGAATCCACGGTATCATCGGGCTAACATTTTAGAGCGGATAGTAGAGCCGGAACGAATTATCATATTTCGTGTGCCTTGGGTTGATGACAGGGGAGAGGTACAGGTAAACAGGGGTTACCGTATCGAATTTAATTCAGCACTCGGGCCATATAAAGGGGGAATTCGTTTCCATGCAAGTGTTACTTTAAGTGTTTTGAAATTTTTAGGGTTTGAACAAACCTTTAAAAATAGCCTTACGGGGCTTCCTATGGGAGGTGGAAAGGGAGGATCTGATTTTAGTCCGAAAGGAAAATCAGACAGTGAAATAATGCGCTTTTGTCAGGCTTTTATGAATGAACTTTACAGGCACATTGGCCCCAATACGGATGTACCTGCCGGAGATATTGGTGTAGGCGGGCGAGAGGTAGGGTATTTGTTTGGCCAGTACAAGAAGCTGAAGAACGAATTTACCGGTGTATTTACCGGCAAGGGTTTAACCTGGGGAGGCAGTTTAATACGTCCGGAAGCTACTGGTTTTGGTGCAGTGTATTTTGTACAACATATGCTAAAGCGAATGGGTATGGATTTGGATGGATTGAAAGTGGCTGTATCAGGTTTTGGTAATGTAGCCTGGGGTGCAGTTACTAAAATTAATGAATTGGGAGGAAAGGTGGTGACTATATCAGGGCCCGATGGATATGTTTATGACCCAGAGGGAGTCAGCAATGAAAAGGTTGATTATCTGCTTGAACTCAGAGCAAGCAATAATGATGTTGTAGAACCTTAT
>DASRQG010000542.1:0-3832 GCA_035645995.1 Mariniphaga sp.
TGGTTCTTTTGTTCATCCTATATGATTAAGTCTATTGAGAATCTTCATTGTTTTAGAATGAAAATAAAAATCACTGGTATTTCTTCAAGAGACACTTCATTTAATATTCAAATTTTGAAATAAGTTCGTTTCATAATTCAACAAGATAAAGGTGATACCCAAATTCCTGAACCGATATTATATCCGTCATTAGAAGAAAGGCATGTTCAATGATTTTGTGTACAAAAAATCTTTTAACTCATATAATAAAGTTCCTATAATTGAAAGAAGGTTTCTGCAGCTTTATGCTTGTAGATTTTAACTATAATGGACGATGCTTACAGGACACAGGGCTTTTGCTGAAACTGAAGAGTTAACCTTTTACGGGCACTAAAATAATCGATAGAACTGATAAAATTCATGCTTCCAAAAACTTCGTGTTCAGTATCAACTATTTGAAATAAATCAGTATTACGAATACTATATTGACAATAAAAGTAAGACCGAATCCATATAAATGATCCGGTCTTTTATGAATGAAAAATCTATTAGAATTACTGATTCTGTACAACAACAGGATTGAATGTTTCAAATCGAACATCACGATCCCTGATAACCAAAGTATCTTTTATCGAATGTATATCCTGGTTTACATTTATGGTATAATCCAGGTAAATTGCATTATGATCCTTTCCTCCCCAATTATCGCCATTTGTGACAAACTTAGCTGTACCGGTGATAGGAAAGACAGAAAGAGGATTTTCTGTAATGACTCCATTTTCCGCATCATTAAAGGTGATATCCATTAATAACTCTCCGGGACTTCCGGCAGATGATCTGATGGCTCCTTTAACAGTCACACTATTTCTGCTTATCGTTTGAAGATGCCAAATTTCATCCTTTTCAACAAAATCCTGACGATAGACTATTGTATCAATTGGAGTGTTAGTTGCATCTGAAATTATAGAGATACCCCGATGAAGATATTTCCCATGGTAAGGATTAATATATTTTATTCCAAAAATGGTATAATCTTTCGGCGAAACTTCCCAATGTCCGGGAACCCTTAAATCAGCATTTTCAATAGTTGATTTACCACGCAAAATACTGTCGAGAGAACTTGTTATTATTCGAACTGGTAACACATAATGTGTTTTATGTGACATGGTATCATTTAAAAATGATTCATTCAACTGTACTTCAAATCCACTATGAAACTCTCCTTGCGGAATAATTATCTGGTCAACATCATTTATTGTATAATAACTGGAGGGAAGCAATTTTAAAGTATCACCATTATCAGTTTTTAAATTTTGAGCAAGTGCTTCATCAATTGCAAATGTTACAGTTTGTTCACTTTTATTTTCATACATACCTCCTATGTGGGCTGATATTAAGAATTTCAGATTTTTGTCATTCTCATTATCATATTCATAATCGCCCAGTATGAGAGTCCTTACCGGGTACTGATGCGGAAAGTATACCGTTGAATATTCAAAATCAGGAAATTCCCATTCTTCGTTTTGACATGAAAGCATACCAAACACAAAGGCAAGAAGAAATAATATATATATTCTTTTCATTGTTTTAATTTTTTGTATAATAGTTACTACCATCCTGCATTTTGAATTAACAGTTCGTTTCGTAATATTTCCAGATAAGGAACCGGACCATAAATCATATGCTGTTCATAATCTCTTTCTTCAACATTCACAATTGAGTGATTATTATCTGTGATTATAATACCCTTAGCAGTATCAGTAAGATCAAGATTCCATCTTCGCAAATCCCAAAATCTGAATCCCTCAAAAGACAATTCAATTCTTCTCTCGTTACGAATTAGTTCTCGCATTTCCTCCTTTGAAGTTATTGAATTTAAATAAGCATCAGGTTGAGTAATTCCACCTCTCTTACGAATTGCTGCGATCACTGATGTAGCAGTTAATCCATAACCTCTGGGGTCACCTGTTGGACCCCATGCTTCATTAGCAGCTTCTGCATAATTAAAAAATACTTCAGTATAGCGAAGTAAGGTATTAAAATGTGGACGTGTACTATTCACTTCAGGAGCAAGATTAACTTGCGGATGCATAAATTTTTTCAAATAATAACCTGTTCTTGTTGCATTGGTAGATTGATTTGTACCATCAACTACCCCTGTAATAATTTGCACATTTTCAGGCCCAACCCTGTTCCCATTATAAACTATATATTCAGTCAGGCGAGGATCTCTTTGTGAATAGGGATTCATCAGATCATAATTACTCTCCTGATGTGAAATAGGATATCCATTTTTCATGGGAAATGCATCAACAAGATTTTGACTAGGGTTAACACGTCCATTTCCATATAAGCTTGGTGGATAATTATCCCTTTCCCAGGAATTTATATTTTGAACATCCTTTCTCCAGATAATTTCTTTGTCATTAGCATTCAGGTACCATTTATGCCCACTTGAAGATAAACCCGATACTCCATTTATTGTATTCAACAATTCTGCAGCTACATCCGCTGCAAATTCCCACTTCTCCACTGATGGATCATAAGCCTGACTGGCAACATGCAGGGATACCCTGGATTTGAGTGCCATAAGAATACGACTGGTTACCCGTCCATTATTTTGTTTGCCAAAAACTACATCATAATCGGGTTCACCTGTATCCTGATAATCCATAGGTAATAATTCTATGCCTTTTTGAATGTCATCATAAATTTGCTGGACACAAGCTTCAAAACTACTTCTGGGTAGTTTCCATTCGGTACCTTTATCCACCGATTGATCAACTATGACATATCCAAGAAGACTGCCATCTGCAGCTCTCCCCCCATGATTTCTTAAAAGATTAAAGCTGTGCCAGGCTCTAAGACCATGAGCTTCTCCTGTAAACCTTTCCCTGAAGAAGGTATCTCGAGCTGCACTCTGCCAGCTCCAGGTAACATCATCAACAATATTTAAAAATTGATTAATGTAATATATGCTATTGTATGAATCGTTCCAGGTAGATACAGGGTTAAACTGACTTGACCATTCTCCGGTAGCCATCCTACGATAAATATTCCCGTTAAGATTTGAAACTGCATTGTCGGTTGCTGCTGATTCATTAGCAGTAAAATTTCCAATCTGAAGAGCATTTAACAACAACCCCTCAGCAAAAGGCATATCGGTTTTTAACATCTCTTCTGTGAAATAATTTTCCGGTTCGGGTGATAGTAAACTTTCACAGGATGAAATAAAAAATCCCGAAAAAATGAATGTAAGTATAATTAATTTCTTTGTTTGCATGATATAAATATTAAAAACTTGCATTTATTCCAATTGCATAATATCTGTATTGCGGCTGAGTGCCAACATTAAGTTCCATAATATCTTTGTTTTTAGAGAACATAGCAACATTACTCGCTCTCAGGTAAAATCTTAAGTTGTTAAAAACTGAGATAGATTTTTCCGGAACATCGTATGAGAGTTGAATTCTGTCAATTGTTATTCTTGTCTGATCATACAGCCAATAACTTGAATTCCTAAAGTTGTTACTGCTTGAAGTCGTTGAAAGCCTTGGAAAGCTTACATTTTGCGAAGTCTCGGTCCATCTGTCCAACACGACTTCAGAATATTTCTTTTCCCCGAACACCCAGTAATAATCACTGTTTGTAAAGGCCTTTGCACCTGAATACCCTGATGCCAGTGCAAATAAAGATAAGTTTTTGTACTGAAGAGTAATGTTTAAAGAAGCAATAATATCAGGTGAATAACTCCCCAGATAAATCTCATCCTTAGCATCAATGATTCCATCAAGGTTTTGATCATTATATTTAATATCTCCCGGACGAACCTCTCCGAAAGATTGTGGAGTAT
>DASRQG010000543.1:0-17609 GCA_035645995.1 Mariniphaga sp.
CAGATAAGGCTTACCTCCAGATATGCTGCGGCTGAAGTTTTTGTGTTATAATCTGCTAAGAACTCTGCATCCTTCTTTACAACTATTTTTTGTGAACCATTATTTGTCTTCTGATAAGATACATTCATACGTGTAGAAGTATTATATGCTTCTATCTCCTTCTGTGATTTTTGCTGGAATCACACAGGATGATTCATTATGAATCCGTCGGGGTTTCTTCGATGTTTGTTCGTAGTTTCTTCGATGTTTGTTCGATACAAATTCGATTAATATCGAATTTAATACCAAGAAAGCACGAAGAAAACACGACGATATTTCGAAGTGACATATAGTGAGGATTTGCCAAAAAATGATTGTGTAAATAAAAAAAAGGGTTCTGAATGATTCAGAACCCTGCTATGATGATTTGCAAAATGTCTTTAGATAACCGAACTTTTTACTTTAGTCTCTGCTTGCTATTTTAGAAAGCAGTCGGAGCATTTCAAGGTATAGCCATACAAGGGTTACGAGAAGTCCGAATGCACCGTACCATTCCATATGTTTCGGGGCACCTGATTCGGATGCTTTTTCAATGAATGCAAAATCGAGAACCAGGTTTAATGCAGCTACCACTACAATAGCAAGACTGATTCCGATGCTCAGGTTGCTGTTGCCATGAAGGAATGCCATTTCAGCTCCAAAAAGTCCGGCAATAAAGCTTACCAGATACATTAGGGCTATGCCCCCCGTTGCTGCCATTACACCAAGCATAAATCCCCGTGTAACTTTTATGATACCTGTACGATAAATGAAAAGCATAGCAGCAAATACAGCCAATGTTAATGCTACAGCTCGCATTACAATACCTCCATACCTGGCTTCAAAAACTGCAGAAAGGCCGCCTAATAGTAATCCTTCAAGCACTGCATAAATAGGAACCGTAATTCCTGCATTTTTGGGACGGAATATTGTAACCAGGGCAGTAATAAATCCACCGATACCTCCTATGACAACCCAGGGCATAACTGCCGACATGCCGGCTTCGGGCGTTAATGAATTAAAAAATTTATTCCAGGTAAATAATGCTGCGGCAACAACAATCAATAACGAAAGTATCGTTTTATTAACGGTGCCGTTTATAGTCATTACCTCAGAAGAAGCAGTATATTCTTTGTGGAATATATTCTCTTTCAAAGCAGGGTTTGATGATTTTGATAATTGCATCATAATTCAAGATTATTAATGTTTTTTTTGTTACGTTATATTCCAATTTAAAGTTAAAATGGTAATGACAAAAAATCTGCCATGTATGATTCCATGCCAGATTTTCATATTTATCAGAATCATTTTATTTCTTTATTGCAGCTGGTCTTTTAGAAAATGAGTCATTTTTTGGTACAAATGCATGGTTGTGTTGCCGCCCCGGATACCATGATTTCGATTGGGATACACAGCCATGTCGAATTGTACTCCTGCCTGCACAAGTCGTTCCGTTAATTCGAATGTATTTTGTACATGAACATTGTCATCTGCAAGGCCGTGAATCAGAAGCAATCGTCCTTTTATATCGCCGGCATGTGAAAGTGGCGAATTTTCGTCATATCCCTCAGGGTTTTCACGTGGGGTGCGCATGAATCGTTCGGTATAAATGGTATCGTAGAACCTCCAGTTTGTAACTGGGGCTACAGCAATACCTGCTTTAAAAAGTTCACCGCCTTTCTGCATTGAAAGGAGGGACATAAAACCACCGTAACTCCAGCCAAAAATACCAATGTTTTCTTTATCAACATATCCCAATGTGCCTAAATACCGGGCAGTTTCCACCATATCTTCCGATTCGTATTTTCCCAATTGCAGATAGGTAGCTTTGCGGAACTCCTCTCCACGAGCAGCTGTTCCGCGTGGATCAACCGATACAATAAGGAAACCTTCCTGTGCCAGGTAATGACTCCAGCCAATTTTGTCCCACGAGTCTTTCACTTGTTGTGAATTAGGTCCACTATATTGGGTAATAAGAACAGGATAGCGTTTAGATTCAGAGAAACCAGCAGGTTTAATCATATAACCGTTTAGTTCAATGCCTTCTGACGTTTTAAATGAGAAAAATTCCTTTTGCGGGATTGGAAACTTCTGAAGTTGATTTTGTAGAACAGTGTTGTCCTGCAAAGTTCTGATCAGCCTGTTTCTTTTATCGTGTAGGGTTATAAGTGGAGGTTGTTGGCTGCTGCTGTAGTAATTGACGTAGTAATTAAAATTTTGACTAAAATGAACACTATTGGTCCCCTGTAAAGTGGAAATCATTCCTTGTTTTTTCCCATCCAGTGTCGTATAATATACCTCCCTGCGCAAAGGTGACTGTTTTGCAGCTTGATAGTAAAAATATTTTTGTGAAGGATCGTAGCCATAAAAATTAGTGACATCAAATTCTCCATTTGTAATTTGTCCCTGTTCAAATCCCAGCCTGTCGTACAAATATAAATGTCGCCAGCCACTACGTTCACTGGCTACAATAAAACGTCCATCTTCGAGATACATGAATGCGTCTAAAAAGTCTTCATCAATATACCGATCATTTTTTTCGGTATAGATTGGTTTGGTTTCTCCGGTAAATGGATTAGCATACAATACATCGAGCTGGTTCTGCAACCGGTTTAAACGCATTACCACCAGGTCCTTTGAGTCAGGAGTCCATTTGAGCCTTGGAATATAGATATTCGTATCGGAGCCTATATCAACTTTATTGGTAAGTTTAGAATATAACTCATAACTCATCACGGATACTGTAGAGTTTGTTTCTCCTGCTTTTGGATATTTAAAAGTTTCATGGGATGGATACGGAGCGTTATTTTCATTACTTGTATTTAATCCTTGATACATCGTCATTGTGAATTCAGGAACATTCGATTCGTCAAATCGAATAAAAGCAAGAAACTTACTATCGGGCGACCACCAGAAAGCTTTATTGAATCCAAATTCTTCTTCGTAAACCCAATCGGGTGCACCATTAATAATTTCATTTTCTTTCCCGTCCCAAGTGATCTGTGACTCATTTCCGAATTTCAGATTTTTAATAAATAAATTGTTGTCGCGAACAAAAGCCACCCGGTCGCCATCTGGAGAAAAAGTTGCCAGTTGTTGTGCTCCTTTGTCAGAAAGTGGCAGAAGATCTTCGGTAACGGAATTCCAGATGTAGTATTGAGCAGTGTATGAATGCCGGTATATGGGTTTTACATCTGTGGTAAGCAGTATTTTTGTTTCATCATCACTAAACTCGTAGTTGGTGAAGGATTTTATGGGAGCTCTGTCAATTTGAGCCAAATCAAAAATAACATCTACTTGTTGGCCGGTTCTAAAGCTGTTTTTAACAATCTTTGTTTGTCCTTCCATGGTAGAATAGTGTTCACCATCGTTCATCGACCGCATTCCTTCAATTGACTGTGCCTTGAAGGTGGCTTTGGTGAAGATATCTTCAAGCGTGATCTGTTGATTTGTCTGAGCTATAATGGATACTGCCAAAATCCAAAGTAATAAGGTCAATCCTGATTTTTTCATTTTTATGTTTTTTTTGACTGTATAATACAAAACCTGTTGAATGTGACCAAAAATAAACAGAATTTATCCGATTGCATCATCCTGATGACCTGAAAATAAGTTAAAAAGGCTTATGGTGCTGATGGTCAGGCTACTTGTTCTATGTTAACCAATTCTCCTTCTAAAGAAAAATCGGAAGCAGAAGTAACTTTTACATCAGCAAACTGACCTATAAGGTTCTGATCATTTTCGGGGAATCTGACAATAAGTTTTCCTTCGGTAAGAGCAGAAAGGTAACCGGGTTTCCGGTCGGTACCTCTGACGAGCACCTTAATTGTTTTTCCGATCAATCGATTATTGTTGCCCAGATTGTGTTTTCTGAGCTCTTCAGTCAGTACATGCAACCGTCGTTTTTTCTCATCAAGAGGTACATCATCAGCCCACCTGTGACTGGTAGCACCCGGGCGAGGGGAGTATATTGCGGTATATGACATATTGAATTTAAATTCTTCCATAGCTTTTCTGGTGTTTTCAAATTGTTCTTCCGTTTCACCTGTAAAGCCTACAATAATATCGGTAAATAAAGTTGCTTCCGGTATTAATCTTCTAATGGTATGAACAATATGCCGATACTTTTCCATGTTGTGTTTCCTGTTCATCCGGATCAGTACTTTATCATCACCACTTTGCATGGGTAAATGAATTTGTTTCGCCAGCACCGGGTATTGAGAAATCACTTCTATAACTTCATCAGTCATATCACGCGGGTGCGGAGATGTAAAGTATACCCAAAATTCCTTGTTCATTCGAAGTCCCATTTCACCAACCTGTCGCAGCAGTTCAGGGAACTGAATCTCCGATCCTTTCTTGTCGAGTCCATAAGAATTCACATTTTGGCCCAATAAAGTAATTGACTTGTAACCCTGAGCTACGAGCAATGCAATTTCTGCAAGTATATCTTTTGAGGGGCGGCTCACTTCACGTCCACGGGTATATGGTACTGCACAAAAAGTACAGAATTTATCGCACCCGTTCTGAATTGGGATAAAAGCTTCGTAATCCGATTGATATGAAGGTTTAACGCTCCAGAATTCTTCAATGTTTTTATTATGCGGATCAATGCCCGGATTTAAATGAGCAGGTGATGTAACTCCATATTGACTGATCATTTCAGGCAATTTTGGCAAGTCCTTCATCTGAAAAGTGATATCGAACAATTTCAGAAATTTTTCATGATCATCGGGAAGCATGCATCCTGAAATAAAGGTAATTAAGTTTTTATGATTTTTCCACTTATTCCATTTATGTATACGGGAATATACTTTATCGATGGCTTTTTGCCTTACTGAACAAGCCAGTATACCAATTAAACCTGCTTCTTCTTCATTGTCAGTCCAAGTATAACCATGGTCATTCAAAACTGAAACCACCCTTTCGCTGTCGGAAAGATTCATTTGACAGCCGAGTGTTATTAAGTGATATTTTGTATGCGTGCTCATTTTAATGCTGTACTATATTTAAAAATAGACTTCTGTATAAATATTATGCACCGGAATACCTTTGGCTAAAAGAATATCGAATGCATCCTGAATCATATTACTATTACCACAGAGAAAACATTGGGTATCTTTTTGTAATTCTTCGGAAGTAAGATATTCAGTGACGCGGCCATTGAAATTCCCATTTTTATCGACGGAGGTGCATAGAACAATTTTATTCTGGTCGAAATGGTTGTGTTCATAAGCTTCACGGCAATAGCGGACGCCATGTATGAGTTTATAGTTGAGGTTAGGGTAAGTTTTTATAAAGCTGTGAAATGGGCTGATACCGGTTCCTGTTGCAACAAACAGGAAGTTTTGTGTAGGGTAAAGGTAAGGTTGGAATTGAAAAAAACCAAAAGGTCCGTCCACCTCAACCTGATCACCTGGTTCTAACCTTTTTAATTGGGGGGTGACTTTTCCATCATCAACTTCACGTACCAGTATTTCGAGATAATCATCCTGTTCACCGCTGTAGATTGTATATTCCCGCTGGTCAATTGTATGTGGCCTTCTGATAATAACAAACTGCCCTGTTTGAAAAGACATTTCTTTTCTTTCAAGTTGAAGAATAAATGTATGTTCTGTAAGAGGCCTGAGTGTTATCACTGTATGTAAATTCAACGCTATAATATTATTTAAGGGGACAAAAATACGAAATTATCCTTTTTTGCCAACTTCATTTGGAAGTATAAAAATATTATTGTTATAGTTAAATAATAAGAATTTACATAAACAGGAAAGCAAAAAAAAGGATTCACAAGAACCCTTTTTTAAGATATTTTATGGTAACAAATTTAACTTATTGACTTATTGGTTTTACAAGGAGTCACCAAAATCCTGTTTAAACTTAGCCAGAAGTTTTTCCGGCCAATTGGTTTTAGCTTTAAGTTTTCCCATAAAGAATCGTAGAACAGCAGGTTCTTCAACCCATTCGAGGCCTCCTATTAATTCGCGGTTATCGTAAAGCCATTTTACACGGTCGATAACAAACATAGTCTGAGAAAGAGTAAACACACGGCGAGGGAATGCCAGTCGTACAAGTTCCATGTCTGCCAGCAAGTCGTTTCCTTTTTCGTCACGTACACTGGAGATGGTTCCCCGCTCCATTCCCCGAATTCCCGAAATAATGTATAAAGCTGATGCCAGTGCACCTGCCGGGTAATCCTGTTGAGGAATATGACTCAAAAAACTTTTAGCATCTATATGGCATCCAAGAGCTCCGGGAGGAGTTATAACCGGAATGCCTGCTTCATCGAGTTGATTTACAGCATAAGCAATAAATGAAGGTGACTGACTAATTACAGTTTCATCACAAGTATCGGTTATTCCTACTGCCATAGCTTCTATTTCCCGAACCGACATACCTCCATAGGTAAGAAATCCCTCATATAATACTACCAGATCGCGCATTTTAAGATACAGATCTTCGCGGTTAGTTAAAATACCACCTCCCCTTGAAGAGCTAACTTTACGACTTGAGAAATAAACCAGGTCGGCATAGTTGCACATTTCCCTGAGAATATCTTTTATTTCTGTATTCTCGAATTCTTTTTCACGCTGTTTTATAAACCAGGCATTCTCACCGATTAAACTGGCATCTAAGACCATCATAACACCATTCTGGTCACATATTTCTCTGACGTCGCGCATGTTCTGCATAGAGAAGGGTTGTCCGCCTATCAGGTTTGTAGAAGCTTCCATGCGTACGAACGCTACTCTTTCTTTGCCATATTTTTTAAAAACAGCTTTAAGTTTATTGATGTCGATATTACCCTTAAATGGTTTATCACTTTTGATCTCAAGCGCATCATCTGCAAAAATCTCAAGAACTTTACCCCCATTTAATTCCATGTGTTCTTTTGTGGTGGTAAAGTGATAATTCATTGGAATAACATCCCCTTCTTTAATGAACGCACGGGAAACGATATTTTCTGCGGCTCGGCCCTGATGTGCAGGCAACACGTAATGTTTCCCAAATACATCGCGAAGAGCAGATTCCATACGGTAAAAGCTCTGAGATCCTGCATACGCATCGTCGGCATGAAGCATGGATGATACCTGAAGATCGCTCATGGCATTGGTGCCTGAGTCGGTAAGCATGTCGAGAAAAACATCTTTTGTGCTTAATAAAAAGGTATTAAAACCAGCCGTTTCCATGGCTGCTTTCCGTTCCTCTACCGGTTTTAGGAAAAGTTTTTGTACTACACGTACTTTATGAAGTTCTACCGGGATATCATTGCTTTTGTAAAAACGGATGGTATTGTTATGGTTTGTCATTGTAAGTTGAATTTTTGTTACAGTTTTTTATTTAGTGAAATGACTTTATTTTAAATTGAAATATTGCAAAAATAAGAAAAGAGTTCTTATGAGAAAGTAAAAAAGCAAGTTAAGCTAATTTCTTTTTAAAGAAGAAGCGTAAAAGCTGTAGTTGTATTGGTGAAACGTAACCTGCAAACCAGAACATTTTCTACTTTATCATACATCATAAACTGCCATTTGTGCAGGAATTCTGATTAAATGAAGATCAGTTCCAGTATTTTTTCCAACCACCTGGCATCAATGTGATCAAAAGCTGCTCTAGATTTGCTGTCAACATCCAGAACTCCTGTAATTTCACCCGACCGATTTTTAAATGGGACAACAATCTCAGAATTAGAGCGGGAATCGCAGGCGATGTGACCGGGGAATTGATGCACATTTTCGACTACAATAGTCTGTTGCTGATTAAATGCTGCCCAGCATACGCCCTTGTTACGTTCAAGGATCTGACATGCAGCCGGGCCCTGGTACATTTGAACGGTCATTTCTTCATCCTCGATTAAATAGAAACCTGTCCAGAAAAAATACTCCATTTTATGATGTAAAACTGCAATAATAGTAGCCATCCTGGCATTGGTGCTATTACTCTTTTTTACAAGCTCATTCAGCTGATGGTATATCCTTGTATACCTTCCTTCTTTTTTATTTTGTTCCATTGTGTAATAATCCAATATATTCCATCTGCGAAAGAACAAAAAATACTTATTTTAGATGAATATATTTTAATAATTATGGAGCGAATTATTATTGACGAAAAAGAAAAGACCTGGGGAATGCTTACGCATTTGGTGGCACTTACTCTTTTCATTGGTATACCATTTGGAAATATTATTGGTCCATTGATAATTTATTTAATAAAAAAGGATGAATACGAATTTGTTAAAGAACAAGGACGGGAAGTACTAAATTTTCAAATTACCTGGACACTCATATTATTGGCTTCCACAATTTTGATTTTTATTGGAATAGGCTTAATAATGCTCATCGCTTTTGGTGTTGCATGGCTTGTGCTTGTAATTGTTGGAACTGTAACTGCCAGCAGTGGGGTAAACTACAAATATCCACTAACTATCAATTTTATTGGAAAAACCGGAATCCTTGAATAGGTAACACAGGAATTGTTGTTATTCATTCCTTAGAAGATTGTATCGCCCTGTAAGAAGTTATTGATTTAAATGCTTCTTGTAACCGAAACGGCAGAAATATGTTATATGAAAATGTTTTTTTGGAACGGCTTTATCATACTCGCATTATATCTTTTTATTTCAATCTGCGGTTATTAAAACCTAATTTAAATGGATGAATAAAACATTCATTGAAGGTACAGAATTTCTAAATCCGGTGCTGACATTGAAATTTGCTCATAATAATTCTTTATTTTTGCGTCCGAAACAAAAAGAAGAACAATGGCACAAAAACCTTCTATCCCCAAAGGGACGCGTGATTTTTTACCTGCAGAAGTTGCGAAAAGGAATTACATTTTCGATACGATTCGAGATGTCTTCCGTTTATATGGATTTCAACCTATTGAAACTCCTGCAATGGAAAACCTCTCTACCTTAATGGGAAAATATGGAGAAGAAGGGGATAAGTTACTGTTTAAAATATTGAATTCAGGGGACTTTCTTTCTGGTGTGCCGGATGATATCCTGGAAAATAAAGAATCAGGTAAAGTGACCTCTCAAATTTCAGAGAAAGGATTAAGGTATGATCTTACAGTCCCTTTTGCCCGGTTTGTAGTTCAATACAGGAATGAGCTTACATTTCCCTTCAGAAGGTATCAGATTCAGCCGGTTTGGAGAGCAGATCGTCCTCAGAAAGGAAGGTATCGTGAATTTTACCAGTGCGATGCAGATATGATTGGAAGTGACAGTCTTTTGAATGAAGCAGAGCTTATTCAGATTGTTGATGCAGTATTTAATCGGCTGAAGATAAATATCATTGTTAAAATTAATAACCGGAAAATACTGGCCGGAATTGCAGAAGTAATTGGTGAACATGATCGATTGACTGATATCACAGTTGCAATTGATAAGCTGGAAAAAATTGGCCTTCAAAAGGTGAATGCTGAATTGGCAGAAAAAGGAGTAGCTCAAGCTGCTATTGAGAAGCTGCAACCAATTTTAGCTTTAAGTGGAGACACCCGGCAAAAAATAGATGAGTTAAAGCATATTCTGGCAGGTTCGAAAGTTGGGATGAAGGGTATTTCAGAATTGACTACACTGTTTGGATATATCAATAACATGCGGTTGAATACAGAAGTAGAACTGGATTTAACGCTCGCACGAGGACTGAATTACTATACAGGGGCAATTATAGAGGTGAAAACTACCGACATGGAGATGGGTAGTATCTGTGGAGGTGGCAGGTATGATGATTTAACCGGAATTTTCGGATTGCCGGATGTATCCGGAGTGGGTATTTCATTTGGAGCAGAACGTATTTATGATATACTGGAATATTTAAACCTTTATCCTGAAGAAGCAGCTGAGGGTACAAAAGTTATGTTTGTGAATTTTGGTGAAAAGGAAGAAGCTTATTGCCTGCCTTTACTTGCCCGAATACGCCAGGAAGGGATCAATTCAGAGATTTATCCTGAGAGTGCAAAGATGAAGAAGCAAATGAATTATGCCAATAAAAAGGCAGTTGAGTTTGTAATTTTAGCCGGAGAATCGGAAATGGATGCTCAAAAATACACCTTAAAGAATATGAATTCCGGGGAGCAAATTCAGTTATCGGCTGAGGAATTGATAGAACGTCTGAAAAGAACCTGAAATTTGAAGTTTGAGATGATTTGATGAAGGCTGATCTAATATATAAAAAAAGAGTCTGAAAATTAATTCAGACTCTCATATGTCGATTTTCTTTATTATTGTTGGCAATAATCGTAAAATTCTGAGCCAAGCCATTAAATTGAATCTGTCTCTACAACTTTCGACAGAATATCGGCATAAGGAAGTACAAGATATTTTTTCCCTTCGAAGTCAACTTCTGTCCCGGAAAATTTTTTATAGAGCACATTGTCTCCGGGAGCGATTTCTGCATTTTCGATGTTGCTTATGGCAACTACCTTCGCAACTGATTGCTGTTCTTTTGCAGAATCTGGAATAATAATTCCGGAGGCAGTTTTTTGTTCTGATGAATCTTCAGTAACCTCCAACAGAACATTTTGGTTAATTGGCTGTAACTCTTTCATTTTTTACATTCAAAATTAAAATTAAACATTAATTTTCAGATAATAAATACTTGTCAATATTCTCTTTAAACATTTGTTTTGTTTGCTCTTTAGTTTTTCCTATACCTGACATCATGACCGGTTGTCCTTCGGTAGGTATATATAGAAATGCCGGAATTCCACGGATTCCAAACACTGCTGCCAGTTCTTTTTCTGCTTCTGTATCAATTTTGTATACATAGATGTCATCTGCATATTCGTTTGAGATTTCATCTAAAATCGGTGAAGCAATTCTACATGGTGCACACCAATCGGCATAGAAATCAACTATTGCAGGTTTGTCGCCTTTATATTTCCATTCTTCCGGAGATGATTCATAATCCCATACTCTTTCTAAAAAAACATTCTTAGAAAGTTTAATTGACTGTGCATCTTCAGAAAGATTTTCAGCAACCAGAGTGGAGGGAGCTTTAAGCTCTGCCGTTTTTGTATTGTCGGCTTTACTTGATTGACCGGAGCAGCCTGTGAAAATAAAGACTGCTATTACTAAAATTAAAGCATACTTCTTCATATTTATAATAATTTAATTTATTCCTAATAATTTATTTATCCTTGTTTTGTCAAAACCTACAATAATCTCACCATTTATGTCTGTTTGAGGAACTCCCTGGCGTCCACTCCTTTGAACCATTTCTTCAGCTGCTTTTTGATCAGATGAAACATCTATTTCATGATATTTAATTCCATGTTCAATGAAATGTCTTTTAATCGTATTGCACCAGGTGCAGGTAGGTGTTGTATATACGATTACCCTTTTTAATACTGTATTCTTATTACCGGATGCAAGATTAGCCAGCAATTGATTCAGAATAGAAAAATAGTGTTCGGCGGAATGACATCCTTTGATGATATTTCTTAATTTCCCATTTTCAAAATGTAAAAGAGCAGGTACACTTGTTACTTCATAAGCAGGATGGATATTGGTTACCTTATTTACATCAGCTGTATATAAAACAATGTTCCTTTCTGTTTTATTTACGGCTTCTGTTAAATTCACGTTAGCACAATCACTTTGTGATGAGCCTGCTTTGTATAACAATAACCACAAGGTTTCGTTCGATGACAGTATTTTTTCTAATTCATTTAAAGATTCAATTGCTTTCATAAAAGTAATCATTTATGCTTTTTCTTGCATTTAAGATTTCAAATGTATACAATAATTTAGATATATTGGAATATTAATGTCAACTTTTATGCCATTTTATTTCTGGAAATTTTAATTTTAAAAAAAAGCATAAAAAATTTTAATATTAAACGCAACCTAAAGGCGATGTTATGAATCTTCAAAGTGTATAATAACATTAAAGAGGAGACTTAAATATGAAGAGAATTAGTTTAATTACATTATTAGGGTTAATTTTCATAGCAACAAGTTGTTTGGATGATGATGATGGTTATTCGTTAGGCAGGGCATGGGTTGGATTTGGAACAATTGAACAGGTGAGTAATGATCCTGTAGAATATAAAGTTAATATGGACAATGGCGATGTTTTGGTTCCAATAGCATCCGGATATCAAAGACCCTGGTACTATATGGGCTCAAATGATCCAAATTCAAGATTGCAGACAGGTGAACGGGTTTTACTAAATTATACTGTTGTAGGAGATGATGGAACTGACGGCGAGGATATTGAAGAATATTATATCCGTGTTAATTCTGTTAAGAAGATATTGCTAAAAGGCATTATGGATATTACAGAAGCCAATCAGGACAGTATAGGAAATGATCCCATAAAAGTAAAAGAAACCTGGATGACAGGTGATTTATTGAATTTTGAAATTGCCTACTGGGGAAGGTATGAAGTTCATTATATCAATTTGGTGAAGCAGCCTGGTGAATTAACAGCTGATGATTTACCTATAGAGCTTGAACTTCGTCATAATGCCAATGGTGATTTAAATGATATACCTTTCTCCGGGTTTGTTTCTTTCGATCTTGAAGCGATCAGGATTCCGGGCATGGATTCGGTTCAGTTTAAAGTCACTGCACCTGACTACGATGATGATATTTTTGAATTTGAAGGTACCTACAAATATAATAACGATAATTAATCATTTTCAATTAAACAATGTGATGAAGCGTCTTAGAAATAAGGCGCTTTTTCTTGTTCCTATATAATGGTATTAGATATATTATGAATAGAATCAGATTGTTCTTTTAAAATAAGAATAGATGATCGGTTTAAGAAATGTTTTTAATTATTGTATGACCTATAGAGCAATTGAGGCATAATTTTTTAATGCAGTGTTTATTCTTTAGCTGAAGCAATGCTTGAGTTTCAAAAGCTGACCGGGCATCTATACCTAACGCTTCCCACTTTCTAATAATTGCATTATTTTCAGGAGGAAGTTCTTCCAGGAAATCAAGCGCTTTATTTTTTAAATGGCTTTGGTTCTGATTTTCACCATAAACAAATAGGAAAGGTATAACTACATTAATAATAAGTGAGTCAATTGAGTGGTCTCCAAGTTCTTTAGGAACTGCGTTTGGTGCCTTACGATTAAAACGATAATGGGTATCCCAATAATCAGAAGCGGTAACTTTAAATAGCATCCTTAAATCCTTTAGGGTACTGCAATCTATTATTTTTCCAAATAGTACGTGAGACCTGTAGACGAGTGCCGCAAGTTGAGCAATTCGTACTGTGGGAAAATTTACCGGCCTCATACGCATAAACTTCCAAAGGTGAGCTTCAATCATTTTTAATGAATATTTTTTTGCCAGGAAACTATATTCATTTCTGAGATCCATGAAATACTTATCACCAAACAGTTCTTCATGGAGAAGTCCTGAGGTGCCAAACAACATCGCTTCGATGCTGAACAATCTGGATCTGTGGCGTGCAAGTAACTGTTCGGGAACTGCTTTTGCCAGGAGTTCAAACGGTGAGGCATTAACTTTGAAACCAAATGTGCGTGCCAGCATTTGATAGAAAGTTTCGTTCCAATTGTGATGGTTGTTATTAAGACGCAGGGTAATTTCTCCTGTTTTTTCTTCCAACCTTTCGATCATGAGTCTGTTAAAGCCTATTCGTAGTGCAACAGGATCAATTTTATGAAAATCATCCTGACAACAAATCCATGAATCAGCTTTCAGTAAATTGTTATAATTCCGTGTAAGATGGCTTGGCCAAAACAATTCTACAGTTGGTATTTCTGATAGGTTGTCCCGTAAAATTGGAATGTCTGCCTTTTCTACTGCATGCAATATGACATTACTATAAGCTTTGTCATTTGTATGATTGTGCTTGTGCCAATCTGACGCTTTTTTATGGATTTCAATATTCCCAGCCCAAATCGTGCCCGCTATTTTTACTTTAGCATTAAAAAAGTCGGGGCCTGAATTATGATTTCGATATCCTGTATGAATAATCTCCACCAATTCGCCTTCGGTTGTGTAAAGATGGTTGGAATCAAATAATTTATTTTCCCAGATGAAATGCAGAAATTCTTCCGGAACTGTATTTAGCTCAGTCATTTTGATTAATAGCTCTTAGTGCAGGACTAAAGTTATAAAAAACAATTCTCAGGGAGCTAAAATATACTGGTATTTTTAATTATTTTTTTTATGATTTGTAAAAAATGAAAAGAATTTAACCGGCAGTTATTTTTTGAAATACATCCCAAAGGACAATACCTGCACTAACCGACACATTAAACGAATGTTTGGTTCCGTATTGAGGAATCTCTACAGCACCGTCACATAAATTGATTACCTTCTGCTGTACACCTTTCACTTCATTTCCAAAAATGAAGGCATATTTATGTTGAGGTTGAGGTTTAAATTCAAGTAATGAAATACTATCAACTACTTGTTCTACTGCAAATATTTGAAATCCTTCCGAATGTAATAGTTTTACAGCTTCCTCTGTTTTTTCGAAATATTGCCAATCAACAGATTTTTCGGCATCGAGAGCTGTTTTATGAATTTCTTTGTTAGGTGGAGTGGCTGTAATTCCGCATAAAAATATTCGTTCCAGCAATAAAGCATCTGCAGTACGAAAAACAGAACCGATATTATTGCAACTTCTAATGTTATCGAGAATTACAACAATTGGAGTTTTAACAGCGGTTTTATATTCTTCGGGTGATAAACGATCTAACTCGTTTATTTTTAGTTTTCGCATTTTGTCTAATTAATTTATTGCATGCAAGAGCATGTATTTAATACTTGAACGTTTATTTTAATAGTTCCATTTAACTTCAGATCTTCTAAAAGGTAGTGTCATACAACGTGCACCACCACCACCTCGTGCCAGTTCTGATCCTGCAATGGTAACTACGCACTTTGAGTAACTGTCAGGACTTACTTTGTTGTTAATTACATCTACTGCTTTTATAATTTCGAACCCATTCTTATCAAGCTCCTCCAAAGTATGTACATTTCGTTCATATCCAATAATCTTACCCGGTTCGAATGCAAAGAAGTTTGCTCCGCTATGCCATTGTTCTCTTTCCTGTATCCAAAGATCCTTTTTGCCACCACAATATACAGGCTTTAAATCGATACCTAGTTTTTTCAATGCATGTAGGATGTTCGGCTGTTCGGTGATTTTAACTTTTCCATTGTCAATTTGAATATATATGGTTTTATACCGGTTCAGGCTGTTAACTACAGGATCATATACCATACAAGAGTTCAGGTCAAGACAGGTAAAAACCATATCCAGATGAATGAAGGATTCAGGATGAGATGGCAGCTCCTGAACGATAAGATGAAAAGTGTCCTGATTTCTTTTTTTAATAGTTTCCAGAATGAAATCTATACCCTGTGTGCTGGTTCTCATCCCTGCTCCAATCACAAATACATCATCCCTGATAATCAACAAATCACCTCCTTCTATTGTGGCCTTTTCATCAACAGGTATTCCTTTCAAAGGTTTTATAGGATTTATAGTTGTTGTTTGCAGGTCATTATGAAAATTGAAAATTGCTTCAAGTATCATTGATTCACGTTCCCTGACTCTGTTTGCCATACGTCCAACCAGCATATTATTGTTAACACCCATTGCAGCATCGCGGGTAAAGAAAAGATTATGCAGTGGACGTAGCATAAACTTTTCAGGACTCAGGTAATTTGTGAGATTATTTCGTTTCAGGACGATACCTTCAATTAATTCAGAAGCCAGCTTTTCTGAATCCTCCTCCATAAGGCCATCGATTAAACTGGTTAATCCTTCATGTGAACATATTTCATGCAAAAGCCTTGTGCGGGCAATAGGATTATCCAGAATGTCTTTAAGCATCTCTTTTATTTCAAAAACATGAGCCACCTTTTTAAGAACTCCGGTCAATTGCGCATATTCTTCTGATGCGATTGATAAATTTAAAATATCGCTGTATAATGCCCTCTCGGCATTTTCTGGTGTCATGTTTTCTACTTCTGATCCGGGGGTATGTACGATAACACCTTCTAATTTTCCTATTTCTGAGTTAATAAATGATTTCATTTAACAGGTTAAAGTTGTAAAACTGGCACAAAGATATAAACTTTGCATTTTTGATAATTGAATAATAATTACTTCGTTTGTATAATTGTACAATTATTGTAGATGAGGATATTATAACGTTTGATTTTAGTTATTGAGAAAAGAATAAAAGGTGTTTAGTTTTTTATGAATAAAGAAGAATATTTATCAGGAAGAGACATATTGATGATTAAAACTAAATTACTTACGATTATTATCGCTTTTCTGTTTGTTTCTATCAATGAGGTAGTGGCTCAAAAAGAGGATGATTTTATGATGGGAATTATCCGTAATGGAGATACTATTATCCACAAGAACCTTATTGAAATTACAGTTTTACCTGAAAAGGAGTTTAAAAATGCAAGACAAGAGCGTAGATACAACCGGTTTGTGCATAAGGTAAAAAAGGTATATCCATATGCTCGTATGGCAGGGGATATGCTCAATGAATATGAACCTAAATTTCTTGCGCTGGAAACAGATAAGGAAAGACGACAAATGATGAAGGAACTTGAACAGCAATTGCTCAATGAATATAAAGATGATATGAAGAAGATGACCTTGTCAGAAGGCAGGTTACTCTTAAAGTTGATTGACAGGGAAACCAGCAGGACTTCCTATACACTCATTAGAGAATTCAGGGGAGGAGTTTCTGCCACCTTTTGGCAAGGACTGGCACGCTTATTCGGTAGTAATTTGAAATCTGAATATGAACCACATGGTGAAGACAGAACGTTGGAAGAAATAGTTAGATTAATTGAAGTGGGTTATCTCTAATGCGTACCTTTTTTGCTATAAAAGTAAAACCTCAGGCAGAGCTTCTTGAGATTATTGAAATATTAAAGAAGGAGCTGAAACATGAACCTGTGAAATGGGTTGATGAACAGGGATTACATCTTACAATTAAATTCCTGGGGGAGAGGTCAGAAGAACAGGTACTGGAGATAACTAACAGAATCAAAACATATCTGTTTGCCTCACATACATTTACTTTAACTTTGGAGGGATTGGGGATTTTTAAAAGTAACCGGTTCCCGCGGGTATTATTTGTAAATATAAATTCTAACGCCTATCTCAATCAACTGGTTTCTGATATTGAAGATGAACTTGCTGCAATTGGTATAGAAAAAGAAAACAGGCCTTTCAACCCTCACCTCACCATTGCACGCATCAAGTATTTAAAGGACTTAAAAAAGTTTTATTCATTAATTGAAGACCAGAAAGATAAAGTACATCAAACTGTCACAGTAAATGAAATAATTTATTATAACAGTGTTCTAAAACCTGCCGGGCCAATTTATCAAGAATTGGCTGTTTTTCCACTGAAACTTCTATAGATATACATCAATTAGTCAGTTTATAATATTTTTATTCCTTTTCATTTTTTCTAAATTAGAGGCTGATACCCTTCATGAATAATTCATAAAAATAGTAGCAGAACAACTGTCAAAACATTCATCATAAGTGATGGGTATTGACACTCCGTTCTGCTTCTTTAAAAAACACGCCACTATCAACCTTTTATAATTGCAGGTT
>DASRQG010000544.1:0-5417 GCA_035645995.1 Mariniphaga sp.
TTACTCCAAATACGGCTGTTGCAGAAGCATCTTTAAGCACAGAAACGCTTTCTACTTCCGAAACATTAATATCATTCATTCTTCGTTCAATTCCATCTACTAATATCAATGGTGAAGCATTATTCCATGTAGACTGTCCCCGAATAAGTATTAATGGGTCCTCCCTTCCTGGCTCACCTGTTCTTGACATCACTGTCACCCCTGGTAGCTGACCCGATAAGGCATTACCTAAATTAACTGTTCCTCCACGTTTCTCAAGTACTTCAGCATCAGCTGTTGTAATAGCTCCTACTACACTTTCTTTCTTTTGAATCCCATAGCCTACAACTACAACATCTTCTAAACCAATAGTTTCTTCTTCCATAGTAACTGACACAGAATTTGTTTCTGAGATGCTAACCTCCTGTGTACTCATTCCTACAAAAGAAAAAACTAAAGTGTCGGCATCTGTCGGCACCAATAGTCGAAAATTCCCATCAAAATCGGAAACAGCTCCAATGGCAGTACCCTTTACAATTATACTTACACCGGGTATCCCAATACCTCCATTATCAATCACCTTCCCTGTTATCTCTCTTCTCTCTTGTTGTTGATCGGCAGCCGAAGCTGTAAAAATTAAAAAAATTGAAAAGAATAAAATTAGTTTCATCCTTATTAAAATTAGGAATAGGTCTTTCCGAAGAAAGCTTTGAAAATCTCGATTTTTCATCATATATTTATTCGGTTATAATTAAAAACAATAATCTGTTTTATTCCCGGAAGCCGGTTATTGGCAATATTCCGGCTTCCTTTTTTACACCTTGCCGTTTGTTTTTATATAAAAAATGTTCATAAAAATTTTCACGTTTTGCTATCTCTTTAAATGATTTCATGAATCTGAATTACAGATATATTTAAATCTCTGATTTCCCAGAAGAATAAAATAAGATAAACATGCTTCATGAAGCTTCCTTCATGAGGGAAGTGGAAGTGGCTATTATTTAATATTTTTTGGTTCATCCAGTTAATAGGTACTTATAGGGATAGAAAGAAATGACTTTCCTTTTTGTGGACATTTTTTTTATTTTTTTTGATTTTTTTTTGATTTCAACAACAAAGTCTGAAGGCAGTATCCTTCCGGATAATTTTATGTGAGCACTATGGAACTTTTTGATGTCATTATTAGCGTATTACAAAGGCAATAATACATTTGATCAGGCAAAACAGTTATTTTAAACTAATTAGGCAAATTTGGTGTCTGATGGCATTTCTACCAGATTCTTTTCAACATAAAGCTTATGAATAAAGTAAATTGGTAGATAGGAATAAATTCATCAACAAAAAGTTTTAGATTTATGAGTAAATCTTAATGAAGTTTTATCAGTATCTTAATGATTTAATTTATATCCATACCATGAACTTTTACAGAAATTTCCAATTTAAAAATATTCCTTTATTACACTGGAAGAGAGTTTATGCTTCTGGTATATTAGTTGGTTCATGTATTATATGTTCCACACTAATTTCCAATTCTCAACCACTTGATGTTTTTGAGAAGGATAATAAATTTAGTTGGTTGCAATCTTCACGGGTCTTTTTACTGGATGCTTATCAACCTCCGTTTGCACCAGAACTTGAATATGATGCAAAATCCTGGGCTAAAACCATGGTTGAAATGAATGTAAACGTGCTCCGGTTTCCCACCATGGGTAAATATGCTACAATCCAGGGTGTAAGGTTTTCACAACATGCCGATCAGGGAAAACGTGACTTATTACAAGAGACCATTGATGCTTGTAAACCCATTGGAATTAAAGTTATACCATATATTTCCACCGGACACAAACTCGCTTGGTCTATGGTCACAGAAGATTTCCCGGAATATGGGCAGAAAACTTCTCCGGGAGGAAAACCTGCCCGGAGCCACATGTATGTCGGCGAGGACCATGGCACGGTTTGCTGGATGACTCCATATCGGGAGGCATTTCTGGATTTAGTAGAGCATGTTGTCAGAGATTATGATATTGATGGAATTTATTTTGATAAATGGGATTATCATTATTTCTGGCCTGGTAAAAAATTATGCTATTGCGATGGATGCCAATCGGGGTTTCGTAAAGCAACAGGCTTTGAGATTCCTTTCCATGAGGATGAAAAGAATTACACAGAAGAAGAACTTAAAACTATTGATCAATATCATCAATGGTATAAAGAATTTTATATGACAGAAGTTGTCGAAAAAGTGAGGGCAATTGTAAAAACGTATAAAGATATTCCTTTAATATCAAATATTAATGATCCAAGGATGATGGCCAGTCAGGATTCCCGTATTTTAAAAAACATGGATGCCTTTCTTTACGAACGCGGACATTCAATGCTGGAACGGGCAGAAGGAGTTGGAGTGCCACGATCTGTTGGATTACATGTATGGCCTTATGTAGGTGTTTATCACAATTGGCCGCGTCTTGCTTTTCAAGGTATTAATTATCAGCAGGAGATATTTACTAACTTAATGTTTGGCGGAGGTTCTATTATAGCCCAACCAACAGGATATATTGAACATCCTGAATATAGAGAATATGTAAGCTTTCCTTTTGGAATAATTAAAAAGTATGAAAAGACACTGCAAGGTCTGGAAAGTGTACCATTCGTTGGTGTAGTATTTGCTTATGATAGTCCCGACGATCATATTCAGAGTGGCTGGCTTTCCGGAATAACTAATGCACGAACTTCCACCCGGGGCGCATTCTCCGCATGTTTATACAACCATATTCAGGTGGGATCAATCAGTGAATTTATTTTAGACGATCCTGAGAAGCTTAAAAATTATCCCATATTATATCTTGCAAATATACCCTGGCTGTCAGATGAGCGTATAAAAAATATTAGTGATTATGTAGCTGATGGAGGTAACTTAATTGCAAGTTATGCCACCACTTTGTATGATGATAAAGGCAAACGGCAGGACCATTTTGGACTTGAAGAACTGTTCAAAGTAAGGCCTATTACACCGAAGGGCGAGTTGTCAAACATCATTAATAGTTACCGGGCAATGGTTGGTGGTCCCAATGATTTGTATTTACTGGCCAAAAATGAGACAAAGAAATTGTTAGACGAAGAATCTAAAAACAAATTGTTCCCTGCATGGTATTATGAACCAGTTGAAGTATTGGATGGCGGTGAAGTATTGATGGATATTGTTACTGGACATAATCGACAGTCAGTTCTTCCCGGGGTAATTATTTCAGACTATGGAAAGGGTAAAGTCGTATATTGTTCAAATGCCATAGAATCCCTTTACGATTATAATGGAGCTGCTATTGTAGGGGAATTCATAAATATGATGGTTGAGATATTATCGTTAACAAATGCACCGTACACATTAGATGCCCCTGCAGGACTTCTTGCCAACCTGACAGAAAAAGAGAATCAAATGGTACTGCATCTAACAAACTGGACCGGAAATAAATTTGAAAAACCCTGGATTAATGAATACTACATTGCACCTGTTGAGAATGTCCGGTTAAAAATTCGTATCCCGGAGGATAAAAGAATAAAGAATATCTCAATGTTTATTGATACCGATTATGAAAAAAAGATAGGAGGCAGACAAGTGGAAGTATTTTTACCAAAAGTAGAAGCTTATCAGGCAGTTATGGTTGAATTTGAATAAAAGATAATTCCTTTAATTTTTAAAGTACAAATCTGCGTACGTTTTTCTGTTTATTTTAATTCAATATGTACTACTAAAAAGGTTTCTGCTTTACAAACAGCATCTTTTTTGATCAATTATCTATGACTGTTAACTTTTGAACCTCACTACTTACACCCTTGTTGATGGTTATTTTTTGACAACTATAAAGCCTTACAAAGGACTTTCACCACCAAGTTAATTACCATGCACAGCATCATCCTACAAAAAAAGCCCCACATTAAATGCGAGGCTTTTTTTATTCCTGACTTAATAAATTACGCCAGACTGGATTCGAGCATCCAAATACGTTTTTCTGTTGAGGCAATCAAATCGCTAAGCATTGCAACTGTACCCTCATCACCTTCAGCTTCATTAAGTATTTCATTGAAGCATTTCAATAGATAGCGACTGTTCTCCAAAACTACTTCTACTCCCTTACGACCTTCGGTATTATATTCCGCTTCTTTGAGTTCAGCCTGCTCCAAAAAGCTTGCTAAAGTATGAAGTGGTTTCCCTCCAATCATAAGAATACGTTCAGCTATTTCATCAATAGTTTCTGCTGCTTCATTGTAATATTCTTCATACTTTTCATGAAGCATAAAAAACTGCACTCCCTTAACATTCCAGTGAAGTGCCCTTAAATTCTGATAAAAAATCTGGTAATCAGCCAATAACTTATTCAGTTTATCGACTACTTTCGGATTTGAATTCATAATGTATAATTTTAGAATAATCCGACAGGACTTAACCTGCCGGATCATTGTTGTTAATGTTTCTTTTTCTATTTGACTTCTTCAAATATAACCCATACTGATATTCAGACTATTATGATTATCCTGTACAAATATGGTACAAATAAGCAGGCATCTCTCCCGTTACTATAATTTAAACCCTAATTTGATTTGACAGTATTCCATTCCAAATTTAATGATAAAAATGCATTCGCCTGTAATCAAACTAACTCCAATTCAACTTTCCAAACTCCTCTTTCATGGCAGGGCGATTCTTATATTTTTCCAGCAGGGATTCCTTTAATGCCTTTGCAGCAGGTAATCCACCTTTTAGTTTAGCCATTTGTTTCAAGTAATTTACCAGAGATGCATATACGTTACGGCCAGTTTGTTCTGCCTGAATTTCAATGGATGCTTTGTAATATTCCAATAACTCGGCAGGGTATTTCGATTTAAGATGGTTGGTATATTTCATAATTGTATGAATACTGTTTGAAGAACTTACAATTTCAAACAGTTCTTCAATCATTTGTTCTTCAATATAAATCTGTGCCAAATCATCCAGGGATATTCCGCTGTAATACCCTTGTTTTTTGTTTTTCAATTCAGCAATTAGCTTATTTCTTTGGGCTTCCCACCCATTTTTGGGGCTTGTTTGCTTATAAATCCTGAAGTATTTTATGTCCGAGGTGTTTTCAATAAAAAGTTCTCTTGCCAGGTTATTGTATTTAAAAGTTTCTTTCTGCTGTCTGTAAAGTTCAAGCAGTTGGTCTTTCCATTGATGAACCGTACCGGGAGCATTATCCTGTTCTGCAACTTTAATACCATCAAGTATTATTTTCTCTGCTTTGTTGGGATTATTTTCCGACAATGCTTCCTGTACTCTAATCTTGCGAAAATCTTCGAAATGCAGATAGGTGTCAATAATATTGTCAGCTTCTGCTGTTCTGCCTTCCGATTGTAAAAGGTCTATCTTGTGTCCAAGATAGCTTTGTAAATAATATTTTTTGCTC
>DASRQG010000545.1:0-3835 GCA_035645995.1 Mariniphaga sp.
GGCGAGATATTACACATCGGCAAACGCTATTACGAAAACTTAGAAGGGAATCAGAACCAACTAAGAACGGTATTAAACAGATGGAGATCAGAAGAAGATCCTGGTGATGGCTGGATGCCACGGGTTCGTTCTACACCTACCGGCCAGACAAGCCAGATTTCTACCCGCTGGGTTGAAGATGGTACTTATCTGCGGGTGAATAATATTACCCTGGGCTATACCTTTTCGAACCGAATACTAAGTGAAGTTAATATCGAAAATTTGCGGATTAACATCTCTGCTCAGAATCCAATAACAATAACTGAATACTCTGGTTTCAATCCTGAAGTGAATACATCTGAAAATACAGTTTTAGCTGGTTCCGATCATGGTGTATATCCTTTAGCTAAATCCTATACCCTGGGAATTAATATTACTTTTTAAAAACTATTGAAAGAATATTGTTATGAAAAAATTAGTGAAACGCTGGAATATTGTTTTTATTTTTCTTCTTTTTTTCTCTTGCTCCGACTTTTTAGAACTTGCCCCAAAGAATATGTTGAGTGAAGATGTGTTTTATGAAACCCCGGAACAAATAGAATTCGCTTTAACCGGTGCTTATTCAATACTCAGAAGTAGTGGTGTAACAAAAAATTGGTATGTATTAACTGAGATACCTTCTGACAATACTTATGGTACTCCTTCTGGAACCGTAACTGACAGAGATGAATTCGATAATTTTTATTTAAGGCCGCTAAATCCCTTCTTATCAGCCTTTTGGAACGATTCCTATTCCGGAATCAACCGTGCAAATAAAGTCATTGAAGAACTGATCGATTCTGATGTTGACGAATCGTTAAAAACACGCTACACTTTAGAAGCCAAATTTTTACGTGCATTCCTGCATTTTAATCTGGTTCGCATATTCGGTGATGTACCTTTAATTACAAAAACTGTTACTATATCAGAATCCTATGATATATTACGAACTGATAAAAATGAAGTATATTCACAAATCATTACAGATCTAAAGGATGCTGCGGCTCTTCCAAATTCCTATACATCGCAGGAAGATATTGGACGGGCAACCTCTGGAGCTGCAAAATCGTTGCTTGGTAAAGTTTATCTGACTATGGGAGATTATGCCAATGCTGAAATACAGCTTAAAGAGGTAATTGATTCCAATCAATATAGCCTGATTGAAAATAGTACCCCTGGCACATGTGATGGATTTCAGGAGTATTTCGATCCTGATAATCACAATAACCCGGAAGCTATTTTTGAGGCTCAATTCAAAAAGGGTGGATTTGGTACCGGAAGTGGCTGGGTTAATACATTTGCTCCCGGTGCATCGGGAGATAACGTAGTGGCAGTTGGTGGTTCAAGTGATGACAACATTCCCGAAGAAGGCATGTGGGAATCCTGGGACGAAGGTGATTGTCGCAGAGACTTTTCAATGGCCTTAGGCTATACAAACAAAACTACGGGAAACTGGGTAAATGCTCGTCATGTCCGTAAATATCGTGATATACCCTATGCTAACGGAGATAGTAATAATAATTGGCCATTTCTTCGATACGCAGATGTTTTATTGATGTATGCAGAATGTTTAATCCACAGTGGCGATTTGACTACTGCAGCTGAATATATCAATAAAACACGTCGTCGTGGATTTGGATATCAAAGTTCAGATGTTGGTTCACCTGCTGATATATCTGCAAGTAGTAAGGATCAACTTTTATTGGCAGTAGAAAAAGAGCGTCGCAATGAATTAGCTTTTGAAGGCCATCGTTGGTTAGATTTGGTACGGACCGGCCGTGCTCTGGAGGTACTCACTGCTAAAGGTAAAAAATTAAATGAAACGAATTTAATTGCACCAATACCTCAAAGTCAGATTGATGCAAATCCTAAAATTAAACAAAATGAATACAGAATCGAACCAAGATAAATAGGTGTCTGACTTTATTTATCGTCATTTTATGAATGCTTAATTCTGAACTTTATTATTTTATCTCTGCAATCTTTAATAGCTGTCTAATAATATGAAAGTTTATTAGACAGCTATTTTTTATATTTCAAACATAATTTTCATCATCCCTCAAATTGCCTTCTAATCATCTCAACTGAAAGTACTTAACCGATTTTTATGGTACTGATTTTTGCTGTGTCTGGTTTATACGCAATAAATAACCGATATCTTACTATCCTTCTAGCTGAATATGAGCTTAATGTAGGAATTTAACAACCAATAATTAAAATCTCTCTTTTGAATTAAAATATATACATTCTCCATACCAAGTCCAGTCCAAGTCCAGTCAGAAACCTTTTTGTGCTATAAACCCTTTGCTCCGGAACTGGACAAACTATGGAGTTGAACAGGGGTACAATATGATAATAACCATACATCCTATATGCTGCTATTAATTTATTAATATAATTATGAATTGAATGTAATATCTGTCTTTTTACTACTATCCACGCCACCTTCTTCATGTATAAAAATGGGACATATATATGCCTCTAAATTCTCTTTACAAAACCGAAATTGAAAGATATTTTTTCACTGAGATATTATGAAAAGAGTACTTCAGACAACACTTTATCGAATTCCATTAAATAAATTTTAACAAATTCTCATCCGGCACAAAATACATAGGGGTACTTATTTTAGCTATATTTGTGCACCTTAATCCGAAAACAGCATTCTAAAAAACAGCTTGTTTGTTTTTAATAATAGTTAATTAAGCATTTTTTTTAAATGCTCATTGAACCTTTTAAAATATATTTAGTCAAAACAGCTTTATAGGATAAATAAACCTGGAGAATAACAAAAACAATAAGTCAAGTGGCAACAAAAAATTTATTTAGAATCTCAATAACAATTATTCTGATACTTGTATTGGCAGCAATAATCTTTTATCCAAAATTAAGGCCCATGTTTGGGAATGAATCTTCAGACCCCGGAATACAGGCAGCTTCACGAATGGGTTCGGGAGCACAAGCTCTTTTTGCGAGCGGCTATATACTTGTTCCTACTCAAATGAGTGAAATGATATACAGCACAGCTTCATTGCTGCCCGATGAAGAAGTTGACCTGGCATTTGAAACTTCAGGAAAGGTTGTTGCAATTTCTTTTGAAGAAGGATCTCGTGTGAGAAAGGGTGCTCTTTTAGCAAAAATCAATGATAGACCTTTACAGGCACAATTATTAAAATTGCAGGCACAAAAGAAACTGGTTGAAGAGCGTGAGTTCCGACAACGTCAGCTGCTCGACAGGGATGCAATTAGCCGTGAAAGTTACGATCAGGTAGCTACTGAGTTACAAACATTGGAGGCAGATATCCTGCTATTGGAAGCACGTATTGCAGAAACTGAGTTGAGAGCTCCCTTTGATGGAATTGTAGGATTGAGAATGATTAGTGAAGGGGCTTTTGCTTCAACACAAACCCCGATAGTAAGACTGGTAAAAAATCGTCCGCTTAAAATTGAATTTTCTATTCCGGAAAGATATTCCGGGGAAGTTCAGCCTGGTTTTCCTATAGAATTTACGGTTGACGGATATCCGGAAGCTTTTAAAGCAAAAGTTTATGCTATTGACCCCAAAGTAGATATAAATACCCGTACAATAGTTGTAAGAGGATTATATCCGAACTCTAATGAAGAGTTAAAACCGGGCCGTTTTGCAAGCGTAATGGCCACACTATCACAAATTGACAACACCATTTCCATCCCAACCGAGGCTATTATACCTGAGATGGATGGAGAAAAGGTTTTTATACTTGAAAATGGTAAAGCTGCTGAACGCAAAGTTTCAATAGGATTACGCACCGAATCTCATATACAGATCAGAGAAGGT
>DASRQG010000546.1:0-4076 GCA_035645995.1 Mariniphaga sp.
ATGACGTTTGCAGAAAGCTTTGCGGAAGCAAATGTGGCGAAGCCCGAAGCGATAGCGAAGCATGTGTATGCATTGTCCATCCATATATTGAAGAGCTAATGCTCCGCCATATACAGCTGAGACAGCCTCTTCAAAAGTTTATGCACCGGTGGTGGAATCTGTTTAAAGTTAACTTTAATTACTTCACAGGATATATATATATATATCAATCTATCTATATACATTTCCAGGGAGAATTTGAATGTGGCGACTCCCAGATTGTAAAGGTGGTTTCAGTAACAAGGTACGGGATGCATTTCGGTCTACAATTTGTCCCCGGAGGTTGATAAAATTTGACCTGTTTTCGAAATTAACGGCGGGTTTTATGGAGGAACGCCGTATCTTATTTTCGTGAGCAGTTGAAACCATGTCTCCGTAACCGGCTTTAAAAACAAGTATGTTATAGATGGTTGCTGACATGTCGTGATCGGCACCTCTGAGAGAAAAATTGATTCTTCCGCTGTCTTCTTCTGAAAAAGTATGATAGGTAAGACGGTAATATTCCTCTTTTTCATAGCCGATATAGATTTTTTCATTATTTATCCCGTCAGGATCTCCAAAATACATGGCAAGGCTTCCACACATGCAGCCCCTGAAAATGCCAACAAGGAGAATTGCCACATGGTCCCCAGGAATTAAATCCGGAAGTACATATGATACTTGTTTTACGCTGGGGATCCAGGTGGTAAACGAAGCACCTCTCTCCAAGTCGCCATTATATCTGAAATTAAGAACCGGCTTCTGTTCAGGGTAGCGCAACTTATAGTTCTGATACGAATCGTTTGATGAAAGATAGTTGTTTTTTGTGGCAGAGCCAACATATAAAATGAGTGGATAGCGGTTATCCGAATAGATCCTCAGTGACTCACTGGTTCGTTTGAAAAAGTAATTCAGGTCATTTTCACGGGGTACCATATCAGGGGAATGCAGACCGGGGAGAGGTTCCTGTTCATAACGTATAACCTGAGACAGGTTATCTTCGTCAAGAGCAAGACCTTCGATAATCGGGGTGAAATCATAATAAATCACCTGGCGCAAAATATGATCCGTTCTTTCGAAGAACGTCAGTTTTTTAACAGAGCTATTATTGTCAAATTCAATAACGGCATTGCAGGCAAGCGTGTTTTGGGCGGACGAAATCGAATAGAACAGTACTGCAAACAGAATGCAGAGAATGTTTGTGCGAGCCATACAGAACTCCTTGAAAAAGGGTATAGGGGTAAGAGAACATACAAATTAATTCAGTGGTCTTTTCATATATTACTTTTGTTTTATTTTTCTTTCATTCAATTATCGTCTTTGCCGCCCGTTCTTCTGTCTTTTCTAAACGTTTAGAATTGTATCTGCAACACTAACAAAAACCTGCATGTTAACAAACACCCTCTTGGGGTGTTGCTGATACAATACGTTGAACGAAGGTGTGTAAAAAACTCTATTTAAAAATAACTGTATTGGTTTTATATCCAGCCTTAAATCTAACATGTTATTCTAATATAAATATAATGGGAATCATTTGCGATAAAATATGATTTTTTTAAAGATATATTACAGTGTTACAGGCATTTTTTATTTAAAAATCATCTGTTTTTTTGATTTTTGACAATATAAACCTCTAATGTCTGAATCGTTTTACCCAGACATTTTAAATTAATAGTGATTTTTCCAAAATTACGCAGCTTTAATTTATACCGGAGCAGCCCGTTTGGGAATATCTCCAAGGAAAATAAGCTTTTCTTTCTTGCATTCAGTTAAAACAACTTTCAATAAAACTTTTTAAGATTAATTGAGATAGAGAGTTTTCTGGTTAAAACTGTGTTTCTAATAAAAATAAAAAATATTATCATGTGCCGAGTGGACACGATCCTTAGCAGTAGCCAATTCCGTGAAAAATTGCAAATATGGAAGCGAAAAGGCCTGTTGTGACTGGTATTTATCAGCTGGTGGCGGTAGGGTCGGATGGGAATCTGATTGCAAAGATGGACGCCAGTAATGTAAAAACTTACAGAATTACAGACACTTAAAGCTTTCGGTCCATGATTGCAAAAAAGAGAGGACTCATAGGTATTTGGCCAGGTTTAAGATTATGTTTGTACTTAAACAATCAGAACAACAAGACACAGCATCCGGAAATGAGGCCCCGCCATGTCTGAAGTTATGGAGTACAGCCATATCGACACCCATTATCAGTTTGTTTTTGGGCGAGCGTTTTCCTGATTTGACGAATTAGTTTTCTATCGCCATCTCCCTAATTGTTACTTTATACATATCGCTGTTCATTAATAATGAAGAAATTGATAAACAGCAAATCGAAATGGTAATGGCCATTGCTAAATTGAAAGAACAATTAAATCCAATAAAAATGGCGCCTGCAAATCCGGCTTGAAGAAGTCCGAAAATGCTAAAACCAAAAATTCCAATAATATAACCTAATTTCATTCTTTTCCATAATGCATAAATTAATCCGGTGTTAAAAATAGTCATTGAAACATGTACCCAAAGAATCCATAGAGATTTAAAATCAGCTATCAAATTAAATAATCCTACAAGATGAATTAGAAAACCGCTTGTAAGTGCAATTATTGGAATAAACTTGAAAAAATTGAAATAATTAAATTTATGTTGTATTGTTGTGCGAGCTGTTTTTATAAAAAAGAGAGGTAAAGTAAAGGACGAAAATAGCAATAGAGCTATTTGTAATCCATTAAAAATATTCCCTAATGCTTCATACACTGATTGAAGAGTAATAATAGACAATGTGGCAATTTGAAGACTTGAATTGACTATAACATTAATAAAAATATTTATAAAACCAAAAAGAACTCCGATTTTTCTATTTTTTGTTAAAAGGAATGCAATAACAGGATCAATTATAGTCAAAGACATCCAATATCCATTTACGATTGGAGATACACCGAAAGCTTTTGCTGAATTCATAAAACCCAATTTAATAATGTCAAATAAAAGGAATGTATGCGTCATGGTGCCTATGAGGTGTCCAATAATGAGTACCACAATGATAAATGTAAATCCATTATTCTTTAATTTTTGCATTTTTATTCTTCTTTAGCGCACTGTCTTTTGTTTCGTATCGGTCAGCCATTGCAAACAACAATTTCCAAACACGTAAGCACACAATGTCTGATTACTCAGCAGGCATTTCTTTCCAGAAATACTACTGCAGAACAGGCCCTCTCAGTTTACTGTAATTACCATATACATTTGCATTTTAAATGCTTAAATAAAATATATCAATTTTATATGAAATCAAGGGTAGGGAACAAAAACAGTATCAATTTGTAGTTTTGGTAGGTTCTGAAATCTTTTTAATGTACATCTGAACCGTTTTACATCTGGCTCCGTCTTTTTAAATATTGGTGAATAATAAGAAATAAAAGGAAACCTTTGTTTTATAATTTCATACTGTACCCACTTCAGTGGATTAAGAAATACAGGTTCTACGCTGCCATGAAAAGGATAGGGCTCGGGCCAACCTTTTTCTATAAAAATAAGGCCTTACAAGAGATCGTCATTCTGGTGTGTCCAATATTTCGGGTGCAGTCTATGCTGTGCCTAATATTAGCGGCTGCTGCGCTTTCGGTTGTTTACGTCAGAATGCTGGGCATTGTTGCCTTTGCAAATAGTATTACTCTTTGTTCCATAATTCATAATTCACCATTCATCATTCAGAAACAGGTTTCCACACGCCCACAATACTGTGATTAATTGTTCTATTCCTGTTTCGAATTCCGTGTTTAATATTTCGAATTTTTAACGGTTGCCGCGTGGGACGTGTGTGCTCGGCGAGCATGAAAATCTTTTTTAAAACACATATTGTGCTCGGCTGGTATGTTGAAAAAAAAAATAAATTACCAGAAGGGGTTCCGGTGTTTCTGTATGCGGGACCAAAGACAGGTATAAAGATCCTGTTATAATTCGGTAGTGCAGATATTTTTCTGTAAACTCGATTTGAAGAAGATGTATATACAGTCTAATATAATAGAGAATTATTTTAGTTACAAGATTAGATTGTATAGTTT